>DATDII010000142.1:0-3079 GCA_036521135.1 Candidatus Dormiibacterota bacterium
TGGCCCACCGGGGCCGCCTCAACGTCACCGCCAGGATCGTGGGCCGCTCCCTGGCCGAGATCATCGCCGAGTTCGAGAGCGGCGCCTACCTCGGCGGCGCCAGCACCGGCGACGTCAAGTACCACTACGGCGCCGAGGGCAGCTACCGCACCCCCCAGGGGGTCGACGTCGGGGTGGTGCTGACCCACAACCCGAGCCACCTCGAGGTGGTCGACGCGGTGGTGGAGGGGCGGACCCGGGCGCTCCAGACCAGGGACCGGGGCCCGGAAGCGACCCAGGACACCAACGTCGCCGTGCCCGTCCTGATCCACGGCGACGCCGCCTTCACCGGCCAGGGGGTGGTGACCGAGACCCTCAACCTCCAGGGGCTGGCCGGATACCGGGTGGGCGGGACCATCCACATCATCGCCAACAACCAGATCGGCTTCACCACCGAGCCCCAGGAGGGACGCTCGACCCGCTACGCCAGCGACGTGGCCAAGGGCTACGACATCCCGATCATCCACGTCAACGCCGACGACGTCGAGGCGAGCCTGGACGCGGCCCGGCTCGCGGTCAGCTTCCGGGAGACCTTCCACCGTGACGTCCTCATCGACCTGATCGGCTTTCGCCGCTTCGGCCACAACGAGGGCGACGAGCCCGCCTACACCCAGCCCAAGATGGTGGAGCGGATCCGGAGCCATCCTCCCCTGGTCCAGGTGTATGGCCAGACCCTGGTCGAGCGGGGACGGCTGAGCCAGGAGCAGGTCGAGCAGGAGCAGGCGCGCGCCTACCAGCAGATGGCGGACGCCCACGCCGAGACGACAGGCCAGGGCGCGGCGCTCCTGGAGGCGGCCCAGCCGGCCGGGACGATGGCCCTCGAGACCAGGCTGCCCCAGGTTGAGACCGGGGTCGGGCTGGCCCAGCTCAACGAGCTGGACCGCCAGCTCTGCCAGCTGCCAGCTGGCTTCCAGACCAACCCCAAGCTGCTGCGTCAGCTGGCCCAGCGGCCAGCTTCGTTCCAGGCGGGGGGCAGGGTGAGCTGGGCCCAGGCCGAGGCGCTGGCGCTGGGCCAG
Organism: Candidatus Dormiibacterota bacterium; assembly: GCA_036521135.1. Lineage (GTDB taxonomy): Bacteria > Chloroflexota > Dormibacteria > Aeolococcales > Bog-877 > Bog-877. Next base: position 1,056 of record DATDII010000142.1, read on the forward strand.
CTCCTCAGCGAGGGGGTCCCGATCCGGCTCACCGGCCAGGACACTGTCCGGGGGACCTTCAGCCAGCGCCACCTGATGCTCTTCGACACCAAGACGGGCGAGCCCTACGCCCCGATCCAGCACCTGCCCGGGGCCAAGGCGGTGATCGAGGTCTACAACAGCCCGCTCTCGGAGACTGCGGCCCTGGCCTTCGAGTACGGCTACGGGGTCACCGAGCGCCGCGCCCTGGTGCTCTGGGAGGCCCAGTACGGGGACTTCTTCAACAACGCCCAGGTGGTGGTCGACCAGTTCATCGCCGCCGGGCAGGCCAAGTGGAACCAGGAGTCCCGGCTCACCCTGCTCCTGCCCCACGGCTACGAGGGCAGCGGGCCCGAGCACTCGAGCGCCCGGATCGAGCGCTTCCTGGAACTGGCGGCCGAGGGCAACCTCCGGATCGCGTACCCCTCCACTGCGGCCCAGTACTTCCACCTGCTCCGGGTGCAGGCCCTGAGCCAGGAGCTCCGGCCCCTGGTCCTCTTCACCCCCAAGAGCGGGCTCCGGCTGGCCGTTGTCTCGTCTTCGCCCGAGGAGCTGGCCCAGGGCCACTTCGAGGCCGTTCTCGACGACCCCAAGGCGGACCACGCCCGGGTCCGCCGGCTGCTGCTCTCGAGCGGGAAGATCGCCCACGAGCTGGCGGCCAGGCGCGACCAGCTGGGGGCCGAGACGGTGGCGACGCCCCGGCTCGAGCTCCTCTACCCCTTCCCCGGCCGGGAGCTGGCGGAACTCTTCCAGGGTTACCCCCTTCTCGAGGAGGTCACCTGGGTCCAGGAGGAGCCCCGCAACATGGGTGCCTTCGGCTTCATCGAGCCTCGGCTCCGTGAGCTGCTCCCCGCGTCGGTGAGGACGGGCTACGCCGGCCGGCCTGAGCACGCCGCGCCCGCCGAGGGGTCGATGCGCTCCCACCTGGTCGAGCAGGAGCACCTGCTCGACCAGGCCTTCGCCGGTTTGCCGACCGCCAAGGTGGTGGCCGCCAGAAGGGCCGACGTTTGAGCCCGAGGGTGGTCGTGCTCGGCGGCGGTCCCGCCGGCGACGTGGCGGCGCTCCGGGCCGCCCAGCTGGGGGCGGAGGTGGTCCTGGTCGAGCGCCGGGAGCTGGGCGGCACCTGCCTCAATCGGGGCTGCGTCCCGAGCAAGGCGCTGCTGGCAATCGCCGCACTGGCCCGCAAGGTCCGCCACGCCGAGGACTTCGGGCTCGTTGTGGGCGAGCTCAGCTTCGACTTCCCCCGGATGCAGGCCCGCAAGGATGAGATCGTGCTCCGGCTGCGCCGTGGGGTCGAGGCCGCCTGCCGGCGCCACCAGGTCAGGGTGGTCGGCGAGGCGGGACGGCTCGAGGGTGAGACCGTGGTCGCGGGCGGGGAGTCCTTCGCCTACGATCACCTGGTCGTCTGCGTCGGCACCGAGCCCTCGGGGCTGCCTGGCATCGATATGGCCCAGGAGCGGGTGATCAGCTCGGATGGGGTCTGGACCCTGACCGAGATCCCCGGCCGGCTCCTGATCATCGGCGGCGGCGTCATCGGCTGCGAGTTCGCCAGCCTCTTCGGGCCCCTGGGAACGGAGGTGACCGTGGTCGAGGTCCTGCCCCAGCTCCTGACCGGGATCGATCGCCGCACCGCCCAGCAGTTCCAGAAGCTGATCGAGGCGGACGGGGTCAAGGTGCACCTCGAGTCGCGGGTCGAGGAGCTTGAGTACGGCAAGGCGGGCGTGCGGGCCAGCCTCTCCGGGGGCGGGCAGGTCGAGGCCGACCTGGTCCTGGTCGCGGTGGGCAGGGCGCCCCAGACCCAGGGCATCGGGCTGGAGGAGGCCGGGGTCAGGCTCAACGACCGGGGCCAGATCGAGGTCGACGACCTGCTCCAGACCGCCAATCCCAAGATCTGGGCCGCCGGTGACTGCATCGGCGGGCTCCAGCTCGCCCACCTCGCCTCGGCCGAGGCCGCCCGGGCGGTCGAGAACGCCCTCGGCGCCGGCCCGAGGCGACCGATCGACCGC
>DATDII010000143.1:0-10347 GCA_036521135.1 Candidatus Dormiibacterota bacterium
GGGACTGGCGTTCATCGGACTCTGGGTATGGCGCCGTCAGCACTACTTCGGCGGGCTAAGCAAGAGGTAGTCGATCGCCGGAGCAGGCCGGCGGTATGAGCCGTCGACACCGGATCGCACCGACAACAGAGCCTGAACCTCTACACGGAGCCTCAGCTGGTCCGGACCAGGATGGCTCGACCAAGGGCGGCCGCCGCGGCAACCGAGCCGGTCGCGAACACCCGGGCGGCGATGAGGAAGCTGACGGGCGCGCCATAGGGCGGATTGCCGCCCAGCAGGAGTTGGAACCCCTCGTCGAGGTAAGTGAACGGGAGGAGCTGGGCAACCCAGTAGCGGGCGCCGCTGGCGGGAACCCCGGTGAAGAGACCGGACAGGAAGAGCAAAGGGGCGAGGACCACCGCCAGGTAGAGCATGGCCTCACCGGCGTGATCGGTGAGGGCGGCGATGCCGAGCCCGATCGCGCCCGAGACGGCCAAGGTCGCGAGCGCGATCAGCCAGGTGGTGGCCAGGGTGGCCGGGTCGGGGCGGTCCGCCAGCGCGATCACGACCAGCACCGTGGTCGCCTGGATGGCGTCGACCAGCCAGCCGGCGAAGAAGAGCTCGAGGCCGACCCGCCAGGCGGGCAGGGGCAGGACGGCGAGCCGGTCAAGCCAGCCCGCTCCTCTCGAGCGGGTGATGGCAACCCCTGTCCCGACCGTCCCGACCATGGCGATCAGGACGGTCAGGAGCATCCCGGCGAAGAAGGGGGGCGCTCCGGTCGTGACCAGGGGAATGACCAGCACCAGGGGAAAGAGCAGCTTGATCGCCAGCGCCCGGCGCCGGGCCAGGTTTCCCCTCAGCTCCAGCTGCCAGAGCTGAACCGGGGAGGGCCGGGAAGTCGCCGCGGTCTGGGCCCGGACCTGACCCACGCTCGCCTCGCCCCGCTCACTCATGAAGGGCCCGGCCAGTGAGCCGGAGGAAGCAGTCGGCCAGGCCTGGGCCGCGCACCTTGATATCCACCAAGTGCGCGTCGAGGTCGCCGAGGGTCCCGAGGATGTCCGGGATCAGGCCGTCCCGCTGCCGGGCCAGGATCAGCAGGCCGTCCTCGGCCGGTGCCGCCTGCTCGACCCCGGCCAGGCCCCGGATCTGGGAGATGGGGGATTCGCCTCTGAAGGTGAGCCGGATCTCCCTGGTGCCGCCGAGCTCGCTCAGGAGCTCGGGCAGGGGGGCGTCGCGGACGGGCTCGCCGTCGACCAGGAAACAGACCCGGGTCGCCACCTCCTCGACGAAGTCGGTGTCATTGGTGGAGATGCAGGTGGCCAGGCCCCTCTCCGCCCGGGCCCGGAGCGCGGCTGCGAGCCAGCGCCAGCCGTTGACGTCCAGCCCCAAGGTGGGCTCGTCCAGGAGCAGCAGTGGCGGATCCCCGGCCAGGCCCTCGGCCAGGAGCACCCGGCGGCGCATCCCGTAGGAGAGGCGCAGGATCGGGTCGGCGGCCAGGTCCGCGACCCCGGCTTCCTCGAGAGCGGGCTGCCAGGCGTCTGAGGGCACCTGGCGGGCGGTGCCGAAGAAGGCCAGGTTCTGCTCGGCGCTCAGCTCGTCGGCGTGGGCGGTGGCGTCGAAGACCACCGCCAGCCGGGAGCGGGCCTGGCGGCGGTCGGGTACCCCGAACCAGCTCACCCTCCCAAGGCTGGGTCGGGTCCGGGTGGCGAGACAGCGGAGCAGGGTCGTCTTGCCGCTGCCATTGGGACCGACCAGCGCCTGGACCTCACCCGGGCGGACGGTGAGGGTGACCGGGCCAACGCCACGCCCGTTGCGGTAGCGGCGGACTAAACCTTCCGCCGCCAGCCAGGATTCGCTCAGCGAGGTCTCACTCAATGAACTCGATGACGGTGCCGTCGGTGACCTCGACCAGGCCCGCGGGCACGGTGAAGGCCACCTGAAACGCCAGGATCCGCTGGCCCACCTCGACCTGGTGGCCGACCAGCCGGGCGCGGACCAGGTGGCTGATGAAGCGAGGGGCGCGGCGGTTGACCTTGCGGAGCACTACCCGCTCGGCTTGGTCCACCGGCCCGGGCGGGAGAATCGGAGGCACAAGCGCGAGTTTACGGGCCTAGTTGGCCGAAGGACGTGACCGCCCGGCGGCCAAGTGGTACATATGCACTGGTGAAAGTTCTCCATTGTGCGGACGTGCACCTCGACACCGTCTTCCGCGGACTGGGGCTGGAGATGGCGCAGCGGCGCCGGGCCGGACTCCGCCAGACCTTCAAGAACATCGTCAAGCTGGCCCTCGAGCTCAAGGTCGACGCCCTCACCATCGGCGGCGACCTCTATGAGGAGCTCCACTCCCGGCCGGACACCGCCCGGTTTCTGGCGGAGCAGCTGGGCGAGCTCTCCTGTCCCGTCCTGATCGCCCCCGGCAACCACGACTACTGGCACGCGGGCTCGCTCTACGCCACCAACGACTGGCCCGACAACGTCCGCATCTTCCGCGGCAACCAGTTCACCCCGGTCGAGGTCAACGGCTTCCGCATCTTCGGGATCGCCCACGACAAGCCCAAGGGGACGGCCAACCTCCTCCCCCGGGTCCAGGTCCCGCCCGGGCCGCCCGCGGTCGCCCTCTTCCACGGCTCTGAGCGGGGGCTGCTCCCGGCCCAGGAGGAGGGCAAGGAGGACCACGCGCCCTTCTCCGAGGCGGACATCGCCAAGGCCGGGTTCCAGTTCGGGTTGCTGGGCCACTTTCACAAGCCGAGAGTGACCTCCCAGCTGGTCTACCCCGGCAATCCCGAGCCGCTCACATTCGGCGAGGAGGGGTTGCGCGGGGTCGCCGAGGTCGAGTTCGGCGATGCCGCCCCCAGCGTCAAGATCCACCAGGTCAACACCTTCGCCCTCAGCGACCTGGAGGTGGACGTCACCGGCTGCCAGCACGCCGACGCGCTGGAGGAGCGGGTTAGGAAGGTGCTCCCCGAGGGTCCTGACGCGGCGACCCGGATCCGCCTCACCGGCGAGCTGGCGCTCGGGCTGCGACTCGGTCCGAGCGAGCTTGCGAGCAGGCTCCGCCGGGGGGATCGCTGCGTCGACGTGGTCTTCCGGACCCGGCCCGCGCTCGACCTGGACCAGCGCAGCCAGGCCCCGGACATCAGGGGCCAGTTCATCCGGGCACTCCGGGAGCGGCCCGACTTCGAGAGCGAGCTGGTCCAGTCGGCGCTCCGGGCTGGGGTCGAGGCGCTCCAGGGAGAGGAGCCCGCCCTCCTGTGACCGCTCCCACCGCCGCCCCGGGGACGGGCCGGTGAGGGTCCTCTCGGTGAAGATCGAGGGCTTCGGCGCCCTCACCGGTAGCTTCGAGTTCAACCCCGGGATGACCGTGGTCGCGGGCCCCAACGAGTCGGGGAAGAGCACCCTCCACACCGCCCTCCGGGTGGCCCTCTGCGGAGTCGACCTGCCCGCCCGGGGCCGGATGCTCAAGGAGACCGAGGCGGTCCTGCGCCGCTTCCGCCCCTGGCGGGGGAACCGGTTCCAGGTCGAGGTTGAGGTCGAGCTGGACGGCGGCAGCTACCGCTTCGTCCGGGACCTGGACCGCCCCGACCAGGCCCAGGTCTTCGACCTGGTCAAGGGCGGAGACGTCACCGAGAAGTTCCGGCGGGGCCGCACGGTCGACGTCTCGGCCCGGCTGGGGATGAGCCGGGCGGCGTTCCTGGCCGTGTCTACCGTGGCCCAGGACCAGATCCTCAACCTCACCGGGAGCTCGCTCCAGGAGGACCTCCAGCGGGCCAGCGCCACCTCGGGGGGTGACAGCACCGCTCGCGCCGCGATCGAACGGCTGGAGCACTGGCGCCAGGAGAACATCCGGGGCGACCGGACCACGACCAAGCCGCTCGACCGGACCCAGCTGCCGGCGAAGCTGACGGAGGCCGAGGCCCAGCTGGCCCGGGCCCTGGAGCTGCACCGACAGCTGGCCGAGGACCTCGGCAACCAGGACGCGCTCCGGGCCGAGCTGGGTCTGGTCGAGATCGCGACCAGGAGCCGCGAGGTGGAGTGGAAGACCGCCGAGCTGGCGGCGATCCAGCAGGACTTGACCGCGGTCGCGGCGATCGACAAGGAGATCGCCGCCGCCCCCGAGCTCCGCCAGCCGAGGGACCCGATCGTCCTCCGCGATGCCGCAACCGGGGCCCGGGGCCTGGCCCGGCAGTGGCAGGAGGCTGAGGCCAAGGTCGCCGAGATCGCCAAGGTCGCTCCCGACCTGGAGCAGATCTGCCGGCAGTCGGCCCAGAGCGAGCTCGCCTTCCTGGCGACCGCCCTCGAGCAGCCCGTCCCCTCGCTGCCCCAGCCCGCTGAGGACCCGGCCCGGCTCGAGCTGCTCGACCACCGCCGGATCGCCCTCACCCGCCTGAGCGCGGATGTCGTGGCCCTCGGCGGCGGCGTGGTTGGGGTCTTCATGATCGTCTTCGCCATCCTCCACGGGGGCGGCCTCGAGGTGCCCATGGCGGCTGGGGGACTGGCCTTGCTGGTCGTCGTCGCCACCGCCTTCTTCTTCTTGCAGCGGCGCTTGAGCCTGCTCTTGGCGGTCGGTGGCTTCGCCTCGATCAGCGAGATGCGGCGGGCCGCTCGGGCCAAGGATCCCGAGCTGGTCAAGGCGATGGCGGAGCGGGACAAGATCGAGGCGGAGCGGGCCCAGGCCGAGAAGCGTCTGGCCGAGCTGGGCATCGCCGAGACCTCTCCTGACCACGTGAAGGACCTCGCGGAGCGGCTCCCAGCGGCCCAGGAGGCGCTGGCTTTGACCATCGCCTGGCGCAACACGGCCGACCGCTTCAGCATGGAGCTGAGCGCCAGGGCCAAGCGGCTTGGGATCACGGGCCAGGACCCGGTCCAGCTGGCGGCCGAGCTCGGTGCCCGGCTGCAGCAGCTGGACCAGGCGGAGGACGCCGGCCGCCTGCGGGCGACCCTCGAGGCCCGGCGCTCAGAGCGGCTGCGGGGACGGGACCCCAAGGCGCTGGCCAAGCGGGCGGAGCAGCTGAGCCAGGAGCTGGTCGGGCTCGAGGCGACCCGAGAGGGCATCCCCAGCAAGGTTCCCGCCGAGGACCTGCGCCGGCGCTACGACGAGTCGGTGCGGCGCCGGGACGATCTCCGCAGCCAGCTCCTTCCCCTCCAGGGCCGGCTCCAGGCCCAGCTCAAGGACGCGGCCGAGGTGGCCGTGCTCGAGGAGAAGGTAGCCGAGATCGCAGAGGACGTGGCCCGCCGGGAACGCGCCGAGGAGGCGGTCAAGCTGGCGATCAGCGAGCTCCGTCTGGCCGAGGGGGCGATCCACAACGACCTCGCCCCCGTCCTGGCCCGGGGCCTGGAGGGCTGGCTGCCGGCGATCACCGGCCAGCGCTACCAGCACGCCTGGGTCGACCCCGCCAACCTTGCGGTCCACGTGTCCGCCGAGGACGGAGGGGCCCAGATCAGCGTCGACGACCTCTCCCAGGGCACCAGGGAGCAGATCTACCTGGCCCTGCGCACGGTCCTGGCCCAGGCCCTCTCTCCGAGGGGCGAGGCGGTGCCGCTCTTCTTCGACGACCCGACCGTGAGCGCCGACGACGACCGCTGCGGGGTGCTCCTCGACACCCTGCGCGAGCTCTCCGCCAAGACCCAGGTGGTGGTCTTCACCCACGAGTCCCGGGTGTCATCCTGGGCTGACCTGGCCAAGGTGGCGAGCCTGACCCTGGAGGTCGTGCCCGCCGGGGCGAGCCGGCAGGCCAAGGAGCTAGAGGCCCTGGTAGGGGAGGAGGGTTAGGTGCGGATCGTCTCGCTCCTCCCCAGCTCGACCGAGATCTGCTTCGCCCTGGGGCTGGGCCAGAGCCTGGTCGGGGTCACCCACGAGTGCGACTTCCCCCCCCAGGCGGCCTACAAGACGGTGATGACCCGCAACCTGCTCGAGCTGGAGGGCGCCTCGGCGGCGGAGATCGACCGCCACGTGCGGGCGGCCCTCCACCAGGGCAGCAGCCTCTATGCCCTCGACCAGGAGGCGCTCCAGCGCGCCCGGCCCGACGTGATCCTGACCCAGGAGCTCTGCGAGGTCTGCGCCGTCGCCTACAACCAGGTCCTCGACGCGACCCGGCTGCTGCCCGGCCGGCCGACCGTGCTCTCCCTCGAGCCTCACACCCTGGCCGACGTGCTCCGCTCGTTCGCGGACGTCGGCCAGGTGACCGGTGCCCGGGAGCGGGCGGCCGAGCTGGTCCGCGGTCTCTGGGCCCGCCTCGACGCGGTCCGGGGCTCGGTGACCGGGAAGGCCCGGCCCCGGGTCGTCTGCCTCGAGTGGCTCGATCCCCTGATGGTGGCGGGGCACTGGGTCCCCGACCAAGTGGACGCCGCGGGCGGGATCGACGTCCTTGGCGAGTCCGGGGCCCGCTCCCGGGTGGTCACGCCCGACGAGCTGGCCGCGGCCGAGCCCGAGGTCATCCTCAGCATGCCCTGCGGCTTCCGGCTGGAGGAGAGCGCGGGCCAGGAGCAACTCCTGGCCGGACTACCCGGCTGGACCAAGCTGGCGGCGGTGAAGGCGGGCCAGGTCTACGCCGTGGACGGCTCCTGGTACTTCAACCGCCCGGGACCGCGGGTCATCGACGGGGTCGAGATGCTGGCCCGGATCTTCCATCCCGACGCCTGGCGGGGCCCGGTGCCCCAGGGCTTTCGGAAGATGAGCGAGGGTGCGGCCGAGCCCGCCTGAGCACCGGCCCTTGCCGGCCCGGCCGCCCCGCCTCCGCCGCCAGAGGCGGCCTCAGTTGCAGGCGGGGGTCGAGGCGCTCATCAGCTGGGCGTAGTAGGAGAGGAGCTGGACCGGCTGGGAGCTGTTGTTGGGGACGAAGAGCATCACCTGCACGAGGGTCCGGACCTGGATCTCCTGGTACTGGATCCCGGTTGGGACCAGGGTCAGGTACTCGGAGGTGTTGCCGTTGGTGGCGTAGACGCACTGGCCGGAACCGGCCGTTTCGGTGGAGACCTCGTCGAGGCCGCCCAGCTCGAGGGTGCCACCGCTGACCTTGACCAGGCTCACCGGGCTCTTGTCCGCGCTGTACTTGACGGCCAGATTGACCCCGCCCTGGGCATCGGCGGCGACCGTCTGCTGGTCGGTCGTGTACCAGTCGGACGCGTTCGGGCTCGGGGCCACGTTGCCCTTGCCGGTGCTGAGGTAGTGGACCAGGAGGGGCAACTCCGACCCGGCCGCGTTGACCTTGACCGCCACTGGACCGGCGGTCGGCGTCAGCGACGCGGTGGTGGTCCCGGGGGGGACCCCGTCGCCGGCCTCGACCCGCCAGGGCGCCTTCTTGGAGTCCTTGCGGAAGATGCCGTACCAGGTGTAGGAGTCGTCGGGGCCGTCCATCAGGACCAGGAACTCGGCCGGGGCCTTGGTGCTGGTCCCGAGGTAGATGGTGACCGTGCTGCTGTTCACCGCCACGGGCGAGCTGGGGTTGCTGGGGGCGGTGCCGGCCTCGGTGAGAAGGCTGAAGTTGGAGTCGTCCTGCTCCGCCTCGATGCCCTCCTCGACCGTGTTCTGGAGTCCGGTGCTGAAGGTGCTGCTGGCCTTGTACTCGACCTTGGAGTACTGGCGCACCACCGAGAGCGCCTGCTTCTGGCTCAGGACCAGGGGAGAGCCGGCTCCGCTCAGGGTGAGGACCAGGGCGCTGCCGAGCAGGAGGCTCAGCCCGAGGAGCCTCTTACCCAACGGCCGGGAAGCGGAGGATGGGGCGGTCTGATCTGGGGTGCGGTCGGTAAGGCGTGCCATAGCCGCCCGAGTATCACCCGGTCGGCCTCCCCCTCAACCACCGTCTCGACTTCGTTGCCGGCCCGGCACAGAGTCGGGGGTCGCCCCCGCCCTGAGGGTCAGGCGATGGCGCGGCCGAAGGAGCGGGCGGCGAACCAGACCGCGACGGCGGCGAGCACGGCCATGATCACCACCCCCTGGATCACGTTGGGGTCGCTGAGGTGGCCGAGGAAGACCGCCCGGTTGGCGGCCACCGCGTGGGAGAACGGATTGATGGTCGAGATCGTGCGCAGCCAGCTCGGGGCCAGGCTCATCGGCAGCAGCACCCCCGAGAGCAGGAGCAGGGGCAGGCTGGCGGTGAAGATGATCGGGGCGAAGGAGTTTTCGTCCTTGAGGGCCAGGGCCAGGGCGTAGGAGATCGAGGCCACCAGGAGGCCGATCAGGATGACCACCCCAAGCCCGATCAGGATGCCGACCGGCTTGAAGGAGAGGCCGAAGGGGAGGGCGAGCAGGACCAGGATCACCGACTGGGCGGTCAGGGTGAGCACGTCCCGGAGGGCCCGGCCCAAGAGGAGCGAGAGCCGGCTGACCGGGGTGACCCGGAGGCGCTCGACCACGCCCAGGCGGAGCTCGGAGATGAGGCTGAAGCCGACCCCGCTGGCGCCGAAGAGGCCGAGCTGGATCAGGAGCCCGGGGACGAAGACGTTATAGGCCCCGCCCCGGGGGAAGCCGGGGACGCTGGCGACCGACTTGAGCAGGGGCGCGAAGAGGAGGAGGTAGAGGGCAGGCTGGATGATTCCCACCGCGACCCAGGCCGGGTTGTGGATGAAAATGCTGAAGTAGCGCTGAAAGACCAGGCCGGTGTCGCGAAGTATCTTCATCGCCTTGGCTCTCCCTGACTTCGCCTAGGCCGCATCTGACTCACGCAGCGAGCGGCCCGTGCTGCGGAGGAACACGTCGTCGAGACTGGGCCGGCTCAGCGCCAGGGTCGTCAGGCGGAGCCCGGCCGTGTCGAGGAGGCGGAGGATGTCGGGGGTCGCGGTCTCGCCCCGGTCGACGTAGAGGCGGAGCTCCTCGCCTTCGATCGCGGCCTCCCGGACGAACCCCTGGGAGCGGAGCAGCCGGAGCGCCTCCTCCAGGTCCCCGTCCACCCCGACCGTGACCAGGTCGCCGGCGACCGCGCGCTTGAGCTCGTTGGGCGTTCCCTGGGCGACGATCCGGCCGTGGTCGATGATCGCCAGGCGGTTGCAGAGGGCGTCCGCCTCCTCCAGGTAGTGGGTGGTCAGGAAGACGGTGGTGCCCTCGTCCCGGAGCTTGCGGACCTCCTCCCACATCCGGGCCCGGCTCTGGGGGTCGAGGCCGGTCGTGGGCTCGTCGAGGAAGAGGAGCTGGGGCCGGTGGACCAGGCCCACCCCGATGTCGAGGCGGCGCCGCTGGCCCCCCGAGTAGGTCGAGATCTTGCGGTCGGCGCAGGACTCCAACTCCAGGGTGTCGATCAGCTCCGCGGACCTCTGGCGGGACTCGGCCAGGCTCAGGCCGTAGAGGCGGCCCTCGAAGACGAGCTCGTGCCGGCCGGTGATCTCGAGGTCGGCCCCACCGCGCTGGCCGACGTATCCGATCCGGCGGCGGACCTCACCCGGCTGGCGCCGGAGGTCATGCCCGACAACCTTGGCCTCGCCCGAGGTCGGCGGGAGCAGGGTGGCCAGCATCCGCAAGGTGGTGGTCTTGCCGGCGCCGTTAGGACCGAGGAAGCCGAAGATCTCGCCGGCGAAGACCTCGAGATCGATCCCGGCCACCGCCTCGACCGAGGACTTGCGCGACTTGAAGACCCGCCGGAGCTGGTTGACGCTGATCACCGCCTGGCGGGCTGGAGCTGCTTCAGGCATCAGGCGCCTCCTGAGTGGACGGTCAGTTCAGGGGGGTCGGCTGGCTCTGGTCCACCCCGCTTCTTGCTGGGCCGGGATGCCAGCGGCGATGCCGCACCAGAGCCCGGCAGGCCGCCGCCGCCGCCATGGGCGTGGAGCCAGTCCTGGTCCACGACCAGGGTCCCCGAGCGGATCTCGCCGATCAGCTCCGAGACCCAGGCCAGCTCGGCCCGCCAGAGGCTGCGCTCGTACTCGTGCTCGAGGAGGAAGAGCCGGGGCATGCCGAACTGGTCGAGCAGGGAGGAGAGGACCGCGTCGAGGGCGGCGATCCGGCCCTCGAGCTGGGCGACCCGCTGGGCCAGCGCCAGCAGCGCCTCGCGCTCGGGGAGATAGCCGATCATGCCCACTGCGGCCGAGAACACCGAGGGGTCGTGCCCGGGCTGAGCCAGCAGGTCGGCCAGCCAGTGGCGGAGCTCCTCCTGGCCGGTCGCCGTTGCCCGGTAGACGACCCGCTCAGGCCGGTGACCCTCGCGGACCGTCTCGGCCACCTCGATCAGGCCCGCGGCCGCCAGGCGGTCGACGGCGTGGTAGAGCGCCCTCGGCTTGCCCTCGGCGAACTCCTTGTGGCGCTGGTGAAGCTCGCGCTGGATCTCATAGGTGTGGAGCGGCCGCTCCGCCAGCAGCCCGAGCGCCGCCAGGGGGATGAGGTCCCGCGCCGGTCGCTTCCAGGTTACATTCGCCATAGTGCGGGGCGCAGTATAGCAGCGG
>DATDII010000144.1:0-9864 GCA_036521135.1 Candidatus Dormiibacterota bacterium
CTGGTTGAGGAAGCTGTAGCGGTGGAACTGGCGGCTGGTCCGCAGCCACCGCTCCCAGGCGGCGGAGCTGGTCAGCTCGAGGACGGCCGCGGTCAGCTGGTCCAGGAGTTCGCTCTTGGCCCGCCCCCTGTCCGCGGCCGCCGCCTTGGCGGGCACCGGCCCCGCGATGCTGGTCACCCCGAGCTAGTCCGCCACCGCCCGGCTTAGGGGGCCGGGGTCAGTCGCCGATGACGATCCCGAGGGCGGCGTGGGCCCGTTCGAGGCGCTCGATCACCTGGCCCTGGTCCGACCCGGAGGCGGTGATGAAGTCGAGGTAGCGATCCCCCTCGGGCAGGGGCCGGACCGTCCCCCCGACCGGGATCGTCAGCTCGACTCCCTCGATCCCGGGCAAGCCCAGGGCCAGGTCCCGCCCGGGCACCCTGACTAAAACTCCGCTGCGGGGTATGGGCAGCATCATCACCCCCCGGGAGCCCGCCTCCTGGGCCAGGTCGCCGGGGTCCTCCCCGAGCGCGTTGAGGAGGACGATCTCCTCCAGGCTCCGTCCCGAGCGGAAGCGGAGCACGGCCGAGCAGCGGCCGCCGATGGTGCGCGAGGCGATGTCGACCAGCCGGGGCCCGGGACCGCCCAGCCGAAGCTCGGCATGGACCGGTCCCAGGCGGAGCCCGAGGGCCCGGGTCACCTGCTCGACCGACTCGGCCACCAGGTCCTGCGCCGACTTCCCGAGCTCTGAGGGCACGGTGTAGACCGTCTCCTCGAAGAAAGGGCCGTCAAGCGGGACCGGCTTGTCGTAGATGGCCAGGATCTCGAGCCGGCCGGCAACCAGCATCCCCTCGACCGCCACCTCCGGGCCGGCCACGTACTCCTCGACCAGCAGGTCCAGCCCCCCCGGCCCCCTGAGACAGCTGGGATCTCCAGCCAGCATCTCCCGGATCCGCTCGCCCGCCTCGTCCAGCTCAGCTGGACCATCCACCCGGATCACCCCCCGGCTGGCGGCCTGGTCGCGGGGTTTGACCACCGCAGGCAAGCGGATCTGGGGAGGCGCCTCCCCCTCCCGCCAGGTCGCCCACCGCGGCTGGTCGACGTTCGCCTGGCCGAGCCGGTGGCGGAGGGCGAGCTTGTCCCGGGTCGGCCCGACCGCCTCCGGCGCGTTGCCGGGCAGGCCCAACCGGCGCGAGATCGCGGCCGCGGCCAGAACGCCCTGGTCGTCGACGGCGAGAACTGCGTCAACCGGCGCCTCGAGCCCGAGACGGGCGGCCTCGGCGGCGCCCTCCGGGTCCCCCAGATCGAGCACCAGCTCATGGCCGGGGTGGAGGTGGGCCAGCGCCGAGCCGGTTTCGCTGCCGACCACGACCTCAAGGTCCAGGCGCTCAGCCGCCACCAGGAAGGCGGTCGCCCGGTAGGTCGCGATGGGCACGATCAGGAGCACCCGTTTGGCCATGGCCTCAGACTAGGGACGTGGAACCGGCACCCCTCCAGACCCCGGCTCGACTCCGGCTCGAGGAGCGCGCCGCCGGACGGATCAGGACCTTCCGAGAACGGTCCGGTCACCCCGAGGCCTGGATCTCGATCGCCCCGGGCGGTCTCCAGGGGGAGCGGCTCACCTTCACCTTCGCTTTGGTCGAGCCGGGCGACCCGAAGCCGGAGGAACTGCTGGTGGAGGGGGCTCCCGACATCCTCTTCGTGGCCCCGCGGATGCTCGCGCGCCACGTGGTCGGGGCCCGGGTCGACGCCGACCCGGTCTCGGGGGCGCTCCGGCTCGAGACCAGCTATAACCCGGATGACGATCCGCTCGCCCAGGCGGTCCAGCAGCTGCTCGACCAGGAGATCAACCCGGCGGTTGCCGGCCACGGCGGCTACATCGGCCTGCTCGACATCGCCGATGGCGTCGCCTACCTGCAGATGGGCGGGGGCTGCCAGGGCTGCGGGCTGGCTGAGGTGACCCTGTCCCAGGGGGTCCGGAGCGCCATCACCGAGCGCTTCCCGGAGATCCGCGAGGTGGTGGACACCACCGACCACGCCTCCGGGACCAACCCCTACTACGAGCCGGCCAAGAAGTAGGGTCGGCTCAGGCCTCGAGCGGGGCCGGGCTGCTGGTCGGCGCTGCGGGCAGGCGGCCCAGGCCGGGCGGGTCCCGGTCCACGCTCGAACGCCCGAGCAGGTCGAGGCTCCGGTGCCGGTCGGCTATCCGGTAGGCCTCGTCGAGCAGCTCCAGTCTCGCCTCGAACCGCGCCACCGCCTCCAGGGCCAGCTCGGCGAGCTGGCGCACCTCGGCGTCGTTGACCTGACTGGCTGAGCCGACCGCCGCCGTCAGGAGGGCCCTCGCCTCCTGGGAATGCTTGAGCCCGTCGGCGAGGCGGGTTCGCTCAGCGGTTCTGGGCACGTGCCATGTAACGGTCGTCGCTGGCCGCGGTTTCGGTCGGCCGCGAACTCGGCCGGGCCAGCGCCGGGAAAGGGCGGGAGCGACCCCTCCACCTGCCATAATTTAGCCAGGTGAAAGTTCAACCAGGCGACGCATCTTCCGGCCCGGCCGAGGCGGTTGCGGCCGAGATGATCGAGCGCGTCCTCGAGCTCCAGCCGGCGCTGCTGCGGGCCCTGGCCGTCCCTATTCCCGAGAGCCTGAGCGCCCGTCTCGGCACCGTCACCCCTCACCAGATCGAGGCGCTGGGGCAGCTGCCGCAGGCGGGCATCACCATGCGCGACTTCGCCGAGGCGGTCGGCATCAGCGGGGCCGCCGCGACCGCCCTGGCCGACCGGATGATCCGCCAGGGACTGGCCCGCCGGCAGTACGACGAGGTCGACCGGCGCACCGTCTGGCTCGCCCCCACAACCGCTGGCCTGGCAACCCTGGAGGCGGTTCGAGAGTGGCGCCGCCAGGTGGTCACCAAGATGTTCGAACGGCTCGACACGGCCCAGGTGGTCGCCTTCCTCGAGGTCCTCTCCGCGCTGACCGAGTCCCGGCCAGACCCGTCCCCTGAGGGCGCGGAGGACCCGGTTCCCAGCTAGGCGAAGGGACTTCAAACCCGAGACCTTCGAACCCAGGCCTGAAACGAGCACAGAAAAGACGCGTTAGTCGGGGTCGAGGCGTGGTGGCGGCCTCACTGGCGCCATCCTCGAAGCGTCTCGATGGAGGACATTGGGCGATGATCGAACCAGAGGTCAGCGAGCGCGAGGAGGCGGTCACCCGGGTCGGCCCCGAGGGCTCCGGGGAACGGACGGTTACGCGCACGACCAGCACGGTCGCGCCGATCGGCTTCCGGCTCAAGAGCACGGTTTGGCTGGCTGTCGGGATCGTCGACGCGGTCCTGGCCCTCGACTTCATCTTTAAGCTCTTGGCCGCAGCCAACGTCGGCTTCGTCGGCTTCATCGCCACCGTGGCCGCCGCTCTGGCGGCCCCCTTCCGCGGGGTCCTCGCCTCCTCGGTGTCGACCGGCCACTATGCCTACTGGCCCGACGTGGTGGGAATCGTCGTCTACCTGGTCGCGGCCGCGATCGTGGTCTCCCTGATCGGGATCATGGCGACTCCCCGGCCGAGGCGGCCCTAGTCGGCCCTGCCCGGTAGCCGACGACCGGGCTAATCGACCCCGATCACCTCTCGGTAGACGCCCCTGGTTAGGGCGCCCATCCGGGACGCCGAGAAGCGACGCCGGATCCGGTCGGCCCCGGCAGCGCTCAGCTCGGCGTAGCGGGGATGGTCGGTGAGCAGGCCGCTGCTGACGCTGGCCAGGGCCGCCGGGTTGGCCGGGCCGACCACCAGTCCCGCCCTAGGCGGGTCGAGGATCTCGCTCAGGCCGCCAACCCGGCTGGCCACCACGGGAAGACCCGAGCTCATCGCCTCGCAGGCGCTGAGCCCGAACGGCTCCGCCCGGGAGGGCACCCAGGCGAGGTCGCAGGCGGCGAAGAAGCCCTCCCGGTCGGTGACCTCTCCCCAGAAGTTCACCCGGTCGGAGACGCCCACGGTGTAGGCGAGGTCGACCAGGGCCGCCATCTCGGGCCCGGCGCCGCCGACGTTGAGGGTCAGGTGCCGGCCCGCCGGCGTCGCCAGGGCCAGGATCGCGATGTCAACCCCCTTCGACTGGGTGAGCCTGGCCAGGACCCCGACCCGGCGGCCGCTGGGGGCGGACCTTCGGAGCACGGGAAGGGGCTGGATCCCGTTGGGGACGACCCTGACCCGGTGGGTGTCCTGGCCGCCGGTTTCGGTCAGGAACCCGGCGACCGCGTTCGAGACCGCGATCTGGAGCTGGGCGGAGCGACCCAGGGCGCGCAGCTCGTAGCGATGGGCGGCGATCCGGAGCGAGCTGGCGGTGAACCACCCGTCCAGGTGATGGGTGTGCACCTGGGGCGCCCTCGGCCGGGCCCGGCGGACCAGGGCGCCGGCGCGGAGCCCGTGGCTGTGCACCAGGCCCGCCTGCCAGCGCCGGGCCAGCTGGCGCAGCTCGACCGGGGCGGTCGCCCAGCCGCGGCCGCTCATCGACAGGGTCGAGACCGGGACTCCCACCGCCTGGCAGCGGGAGGCCAGCTGGCCCGGGGGACAGGCGACCAGGACGGTCCAGCCGGCGGCCGTGAGCTCCCCGGCCAGGGTGAGGACATGCTCCGGTCCTCCGCTGCGGGAGCTGTCGGCGATGGCCAGGAGGACCCGGGAGTCGCGCTGCACCAGGGCATTGTTCCACCTGGCCTGCGGGGGACCGTCTACCATCGTGCCAATCTTGAGTTCATCTCGGCCGGGGGCGGAGCACGTCCTGGTGGCCGTGGCATGGCCCTACGCCAGCGGTGCCCGCCATATCGGCCACGTGGCCGGCTTCGGGGTCCCCTCTGACATCTTTGCCCGCTACCAGCGCCTCCGCGGCGCCAGGGTCCTGATGGTCAGCGGGACCGACGAGCACGGGACCCCGATCCTGGTCGCTGCGGACAAGGAGGGGGTGAGCCCGAGGGAGATAGCCGATCGCTACAACGCGGTCATCGTCGATGACCTCCAGCGGCTCGGGCTCAGCTACGACCTGTTCACCAGGACCACGACCCGCAATCACGCCCAGGTGGCCCAGGACGTCTTCCTGACCCTGCTCGACAAGGGCTACCTGCTCCGCCAGACCCAGCAGGGTGCTTTCTCGGCCGCCACCGGGCGGGCCCTGCCTGACCGGTACATCGAGGGCACCTGCCCCCACTGCGGCTTCGCCGGGGCCCGGGGCGACCAGTGCGACAACTGCGGCCGCTTGCTCGATCCCATCGACCTGATCGAGCCGCGCTCGAGGATCGATGGAGCGCCCCCCGTCTTCCACGAGTCAGAGCACTTCCTGCTCGACCTACCCGCCTTCGCCAAGGCGCTCGGCGAGTGGCTCGAGTCCAAGACCGAGTGGCGCAGCAACGTCCGGCCCTACTCGCTCAACGCGGCCGCCGAGCTCCGTCCCCGGGCCGTGACCAGGGACATCGACTGGGGCATCCGGATCCCCCTGGCCGAGTTCGCCGACCGGGACGACAAGCGGCTCTACGTCTGGTTCGAGGCGGTCATCGGCTACCTCTCGGCGGCGGTCGAGTGGGCGCTCGAGCGGGGCGAGCCAGAGTCCTGGCGGGCCTGGTGGCAGAACCCCGAGTCCCGCCACTTCTACTTTATGGGCAAGGACAACATCATCTTTCACACCGTGATCTGGCCCAGCATCCTGATGGGCTACGGCAGTGGCGGCGAGCTCGGGGGCGGCCCGCCCAACCTGGCCCTGGTCCTGCCCGAGAACGTGGTCAGCAGCGAGTTCCTGACCATGGAGGGCCAGAAGTTCTCCAGCAGCAGGGGCGTGGTGATCGAGGTCCGCGACTTCCTCGAGCGCTACGACCCGGACCCCCTCCGCTACTACCTGACCGCGGCCGGCCCCGAGACCCAGGACACCGACTTCACCTGGGCCGAGTTCATCCGGCGCAACAACGACGAGCTGGTGGCCACCTGGGGCAACCTCGTCAACCGCACCCTGACGATTGCCAAGAACCACTTCGGAGAGGTGCCCTCGCCCAAGGACATGACCGCCGCCGACCAGGAGCTGGTCCAAACCGTCGAGGGCGGCTTCGCCAGGGTCGGCCAGCTCCTCGAGGCGGCTCGGTTCAAGGCGGCCCTGGCCTTGGCCATGGCCCTCGCGGCCCAGGTCAACCAGTACCTGGCCGAGACCGAGCCCTGGAAGCTGGTCAGCGCCGATCGCGAGCGGGCGGGGACCGTGCTCTACGTCGCCCTCAGGTGCATCGACAACCTCAAGGTCCAGCTGCTGCCCTTCCTCCCCTTCAGCAGCCAGCGGCTTCACCTCATGCTCGGCCACCAGGGGGTGATCGCGCCGATGCCCGAGAAGGTCGCGGTGGAAGCCGGAGGCGACCCCCATACCGTCCTGACCGGTGACTACAAGACCAGCGAGGCGCGCTGGGAGCCGAGCCGGCTCGAGCCCGGGCAAAAGCTGGGTGAGCCGGAACCCCTGTTCACCAAGCTTGACCCGGGGCTGGCCGAGGCCGAACTGGCCCGGATGGCGGCGAAGCCCCAGGGCTAGCCCCTCCCCCTGGCTCAGCTGAGCCGGAGCCGGCTCTGCTCCTGGCTGCCGCCGGGACGCTGGACCACCACCGTCAGGTGGGAGTACCCGGGGTAGGGCAGTCGCCGAGGCAGGGCGAGCACCTGGTAGCGGTCCGGCCCGATCAGCTCGAAGCAGGCCCGCCCGGGCGCCAGCCGATGCTGGCGGACGGTCAGGGTCAGCACCCCAGGGAGCGAGCTGACCCGGGCCAGGTAGTAGTTGCGACAGCTGAGCCGGCCCAGGGTCAGCCCGACGTAGAAGGCCGGTCGGCCAGAGCTGCTCGCCTTGGCGGACGCGGGCTTGGGGAAGGCGGCCTCGAGGACCGCGAGCCGGTTGCGTGCGAGCACCGGGGGCAGGGCCAAGGAGGCCGGATCGAGCCCGATGTAGAGGGGGCGGTAGCTGGCAGGCAGCGGCACCGGCGGGGGCGCGCCCGCGCCCGTGCCCCCCAAGGCCAGGACCAGGACGCTGAGGAGGGCGAGCCCTCCCACCACGGGGGCGGGCCAGCGCGCCGGCCGCCGCCAGCTTGAGCTCACGACAGTTAGACGCTCAGGGCAGGCGGCCCGTTCCCGAAGCGGTCGGACACCCCAGGTACACTCGCCAGCAAACCGGCAGCGGGGGATCAGCCTTGACCTTGGCGGACGTCTCGATTCCCCTTGCGGTGGCCGCCGGGGCGACGTCCTTCCTCTCCCCCTGCGTCCTGCCGCTGGTGCCCTCGTACCTCGGCTTCCTGGCCCAGTCCGCCACCGGGTCCGCCCCCCGCAGGCCGGGGACCCCGACAGACCGGCGCCGGGTCATGATCGGCGCCCTCGGCTTCGTCCTCGGCCTGAGCCTGTTCCTGATCGCGTTCTTCTATGCCCTCTATCGGATCCTCGAGCCCTGGAAGCAGCTGGCCCTGCCGATCATGGGCGCGGTCGTGATCCTGCTCGGGCTCGGGTTCATGGGCGTCCTCCGGCTTCCCTTCCTCGCCCGTGAGGCCCGCTGGCTGCCGGCCGGCTTCAGCCGCGGTGGCTTCCTGGCCGGGCTCCTGCTCGGGATCGGGTTCGCAGCCGGGTGGACGCCATGCATCGGGCCGGTGCTGGGCGCGGTCCTCACCTCGGGGATCGAGCAGGGCACGACCGGGCGGGGGCTGCTCCTGATCGTCGCCTACTGCCTCGGCCTCGGCGCGCCCTTCCTCTTGGCGGCGGTGCTGGTCGACCGGGCGGCGCCGGCCCTGCGCGCCCTCAACCGGCACCAGCGGGCGATCTCGCTGGTCGGTGGGGCGCTGGTCGTCCTCATGGGCGTGCTGGTGGTGAGCGACAACGTTCCCCTGCTCTACACCTGGTTCTCCAGCCACCTGCCCGCCTTCTTTCGTGACCCCTTCGACCTCTGAGCCGGGGACACCTTTTGGTCACCAGGGCCGGCACCGGCGGCGGCCGGTAGCATCGGGAGCCTGGTGAAGTCACGTGCCCGACGGGTCCTCGACGTCTACGCCGTCCTCGGCGTCGACCACAGCGCCAGCTGGCACGAGCTCCGGCGCAGCTACCGGGCCCGGGCCCGCGAGCTCCACCCCGACGTCCAGGCCCACCGGCCCTCGCCGAGCCGGCTCGACCAGGCCCGGGCGACCTTCCTGTTCACCCAGCTCCAGGAGGCCTGGTCGATGGTGGCCACCCCGGAGCGCCGGGCCGCCTACGACCTCACCCGGCGGGGAATCAGGCCCGAGCCGGCCCGCCAACCGGCCCGGCCCAAGGTGGCCCCGCGCTGGAGCGCCGGTCCCCGGGCCGGCGTCCTGCTCCGGACCGGCCCGGGCGACCTCCACATCGCCATCCCCGGCGGCGCCTGGGATCTCTCCCTGGCGGAGTTCCTGCGCCACGCCCACGCCGCCCGTCAGCCACCGCTTTTGATCGGGGACCTTCCCCCGCATCCCAGCCTGCGCCAGGCGCTCCGGGCCACCGACTTCGTCGAGCGTCACCGGCTCACCACCATGGTCGGGCTCAACGATCCGGTCGAGGATCGGGGCGACCCGGAGAGCGAGCTCGACGAGGACGGGGCCTGGAAGCTGCTCCAGCTGGACCGGGCCTTCAACCGCTGGGCCCGGGCCCTGCCCCAGCGCCGGGGCGAGCTCCCCTACGCCGCCGACCTCCGCCTCATGGGCCAGCTCTCGCTCGCCGGTTTCGAGATCAACCTGCCCCACCCGGGCGGCCTCTACGCCGCGCTCGAACCCCGCCCCGCCACCCGCCAGGAGGTCAAGCTCCGGGCCACCCAGGATGTGATCGACGTCCGGCTCCCGCCCCTGGCCCTGGCCCTGGCCGCCCGCTGGGCGGACGACAAGCTGGCGATCCGGGCCCTGGCGGGCGGCTGGGAGGGGCTGGCAGAGGCGGCTGGGCTCGACGGGCCCATGCTCATAGCGGCCCAGCGCGGGGCCGAGGGCAAACGGCTCCGCCGGGACGGCCACGAATCGCTGGCCGGGTCCGCCCTCGACGGCGGTCCTCCACCCAGCTCGCTGCTGCCCCTGCTGCAGGCGTTCCCCACGACTGGGCGCTGGCTCGAGGAGCGGGCCGGGCCCCTGCCGCCACTGCCCTGGGGTGACCCGCTCTCCTTGTCGGGCGAGGACCGGAGCCTGGCCGATGCCTCCGCCCGGCTCCTCGGACGGGTGGTCGAGCGCCTGCTCCTCGGGGCCCCGAGCACGATCCACCTGGTCGCCCTCCGGGGGGGCCGTCTGCGCTTCCGGGTCGAGTCCGACCCGAGCTCGGCCGAGGCCTGGCTCGGCTCCGCGGTGGCGGTCGCCTTCCGAGCCCAGCTCGGCTTCCCGGCCCGGGCGACCGTGGTCAAAGCTTAGACTTGACAGAACTATTCGTAAACGCCTAACCTTCTCCGGTCGGGGGTGGCTCAGCCGTCAGCAGCGAGCTCCCGGTTCACGAGGTTCAGTGGTGGCAATCAACCAGTCGGTGATGCAACTTTCCCAGCGAACCAAGATCGCCATCGTGATCGCCGTGATGCTTGGTCTCTTCCTCAGCGCGCTCGATCAGACCGTCGTCGGGACCGCCCTCCCGACCATCGTCACCGACCTCGGCGGCAACAACCTCTACGTCTGGGTGGTGACCTCCTACCTGCTCACCAGCACCATCACCGTGCCCATCTATGGCAAGCTCTCCGACCTCTTCGGCCGCAAGCGCCTGCTGATCATCGGGATCGGGCTCTTCCTGGTCGGATCCGCCCTCTCCGGGCTCTCCCAGAACATGGGCGAGCTGATCTTCTTCCGGGGCCTCCAGGGCCTGGGCGCGGGAGCCCTCTTCCCGATCGCCCTGGCGGTCATCGGCGACCTCTTCACCCCCCGCGAGCGGGGCAAGTACCAGGG
>DATDII010000145.1:0-4007 GCA_036521135.1 Candidatus Dormiibacterota bacterium
CCCGGAATCAGGCGCGCGTGGTGGGTCCGGTGCCCATGCCCACCGAGATCAACAAGTACACGGTCATCCGGGGCCCCTTCATCGACAAGGACTCCCGAGAGCAGTTCGAGATGCGCACCCATAAGCGGATCGTGGACATCCTCGACCCCAATCCCAAGGTGGTCGACGCCCTGATGCACCTCAACTTGCCCAGCGGCGTCAACATCGAGATCAAGCTCTGATGCCCAGGTCGCTGCTCGCCCGCAAGCTGGGGATGACCCAGATCTTTGCCGACGACGGCCGCTGCTTTGGCGTCACCGTGCTCGAGGCCGGGCCCTGTCCGGTGGTCCAGCTCAAGGGCCACGCCAAGGACGGCTACGAGGCGGTCCAGATCGGCTTCGCCCCGGCCAGCAAGCGGGTCAGCAAGCCGGTGCGCGGGCACTACGAGGCCGCCGACCTCGCGCCCCACCGCCACCTGGCCGAGGTCAAGGGCCTGGGCGAGGTCACCGTGGGCCAGGTCCTCACCGTCGAGGGCTTTGAGGCGGGAGGGCTGGTCGACGTCAGCGGGGTGAGCAAGGGCAAGGGCTTCGCCGGCCAGCACAAGCGTCACAACTTCGGCCGGGGACCGGTCACCCACGGGAGCCACAACATCCGCCAGCCCGGCGCGGTCGGCGCGGTCGACGCCGCCCGGACCTGGCGCGGGCTCAAGATGGCGGGTCACCTGGGGGACGCCCGGACCACGGTCCAGCGGCTCGAGCTGCTTCGGGTCGACCCCGAGCGCAACCTGCTCTTGGTCAAGGGGGCCGTGCCCGGTGCCAAGAACGGGATCCTCCTGGTCAGCGAGTCGCGCTCCCGGATCCGCAAGGTCAGGGGGCAGCACTGATGCCGACCGCGACTTTGCGCGGGCCTGAAGGGGGCAAGAGCGGGACGGTCGAGCTGCCTGAGGCGGCCTTCGGTGGGGCCGTGCACGGCGCGGTGCTTCACCAGGCCCTCCTGCGCCAGCTGGCCGGGGCCCGCCAGGGCACCCACGACACCAAGACCAGGGGCGAGGTTTCCGGGGGTGGCCGCAAGCCCTACCGCCAGAAGGGGACCGGCCGGGCCCGGCAGGGCTCGATCAGGGCACCTCAGTGGCGCGGCGGCGGAACCATCTTCGGCCCGACCCCGCACGGCTACCGCCAGGCGATGCCCCGCAAGCAGCGCCGGCTGGCGCTCCGTTCGGCGCTGGCCGCCCGGGCCGCCGACGGAGCTATCCAGGTGGTCAAGGAGCTCGACTACGACGCGCCCAAGACCCGGCGCCTGGCGACTTTCCTGGACAAGGCGGACGCTGGCCGCCGGGTTCTCCTGGTGCTGGATGAGCACCAGGAGAACGTCGAGCTCTCGGCCCGCAACATCCCCCAGCTCAAGCTGGTCCTGGCCGGCAACCTCAGCGTCCGCGACCTGCTCACAGCGGAGACCATTCTCTTCACAAGGGCCGCCCTGGACGCGGTCGGCGAGCACCTGGCGTGAGGGATCCCGCCCTGATCCTGATCCGGCCCGTGATCAGTGAGAAGTCGTACGCCGGGATGGCCCAGCAGCGCTATGTCTTCCGGGTCGCCAGCTATGCCAACAAGCTGGAGATCAAGGCTGCGGTCGAGTCCGCCTTCAAGGTCAAGGCGGTCTCGGTCAACGTGATGACCATCAAGGGCAAGACGCGGACCCGGATGCGTCGAGGCGGCCGCACCGTAGGCCGGAGCCGGGACTGGAAGAAGGCGGTGGTGACGCTGCGCTCGGGTGAGACCATCGCCAACCTCTTCGAGGGGGTCTGAGATGGCGGTTAAGCGCTATCGGCCGACCTCGCCCGGGCGCCGCTTCATGAGCGTCAGCTCCTTCGCCGACGTGGTCAAGACCAAGCCCGAGCGGGGCCTGACCGTCTCCCTCAAGAAGCACTCCGGGCGCAACGCCTCGGGCAAGATCACCGTCCGCCATCGGGGCGGTGGCCATCGCCGGATCTACCGGGTGATCGACTTCCGCCGGGACAAGCTCGACGTTCCAGGGAAGGTCGCAACCATTGAGTACGACCCCAACCGGAGCGCCCGGATCGCCCTGATCCACTACCGGGACGGTGACAAGCGCTACATCCTCGCTCCCGAGGGCCTGGCGGTCGCGGACCAGATCATGGCCGGTGAGAAGAGCGACATCCGGCCTGGCAACTCGCTGCCCCTGACCAGGATCCCGCTGGGGACGACGGTGCACAACATCGAGGTCCAGCTGGGCAAGGGCGGCCAGCTGGTGCGGAGCGCCGGGGTCGGGGCCCAGCTGGTGGCCAGGGAGGGCAGCCATGCCCAGCTCCGGATGCCCTCGGGCGAGGTCCGCCTGATCGACGTCCGCTGCAGCGCCACCATCGGCCAGGTGGGCAACTCAGACCACTCCAACGAGACCTGGGGCAAGGCCGGCAAGACCAGGTGGCGCGGCTTCCGCCCGGCGGTTCGAGGCGCGACCATGAACCCCTTCGACCATCCTCACGGCGGTGGCGAGGGACGCTCCGGACCGGGCGGCCATCCCCAGACCCCCTGGGGCAAGCCCGCCCTGGGCCACCGCACCCGCCACAACAAGGCCACCGATCGGATGATCGTGCGCCGGAGAAAGAAGTAGCCGATGAGCAGGTCAACCAAGAAGGGACCCTTCTGCGACGCGCCGCTGCTGAAGAAGGTGCTCGAGATGAACCGGGCCAAGGAGAAGCGGGTCATCCGCACCTGGTCCAGGCGCAGCGACATCTTCCCCGAGATGCTCGGCCACACCATCGCGGTTCACGACGGCCGCAAGCACGTGCCCGTCTTCGTGAGCGAGGCCATGGTCGGCCACAAGCTCGGCGAGTTCGTGCCCACCCGCAAGTTCCGCAGCCACGGCCACCACACCGAGCGCAGCTCGTCGCTCAAGTAGGCAAGGGAGAAAGCCAGCGATGCAGGTAGAGGCGACCGCCAAGTGGGTCCGGGTGCCCCCGCGCAAGGCCCGGTTGGTGGCCAACGTGGTCGAGGGCATGCCCGTGGGCGACGCTCTGACGACCCTCTCGTTCATGCCCCAGGCGGCGGCCGGGGACGTGGCCAAGGTGGTCCGTTCGGCAGCGGCCAACGCCGAGAACAACTTCAGCCTGGAGCGGGAGCGGCTTCAGCTCCTCCGGATCGAGGTCGACGGGGGTCCCACGATCAAGCGGTTCCGGCCCCGGGCCCGGGGCGCCACGTTCTCCATCTTCAAGCGCACCTGCCACCTCCGGGCGGTGGTCGAGGACGGCCTGGAGCGGCCGACGAGGAGCCGGACCCGGGTCAGGCCCGACCAGGCGACGAGCCAGCCCGAGACGGCTGAGGAAGAGGAGGACTAGGCAGGGCATGGGACAGAAGGTCCACCCGAACGGCTTCCGCCTCGGCGTCTACCGCAACTGGGACGCGCGCTGGTTCGCCAGCGGGCCCGAGTACACCAAGCTGCTCCAGGAAGACCTGGCCATGCGCCAGCTCATCGCCACCAGGCTCAAGAACGCGAGCGTGGCCCGGATCGAGACCGAGCGCTCGGCCAACCAGCTCACCGTGATCATCCACACCGCCAAGCCGGGCATTGTGATCGGCCGCAGCGGCGCCTCGGTGGATGCCCTCCGGGACAACCTCGAGCGGATCTCGGGCAAGAAGGTTCGGGTCACGATCCAGGAGATCAAGACGCCCGAGCTGGACGCCCAGCTGCTGGCGGAGAACGTAGCCAACCAGCTGGAGAAGCGGATCGCCTTCCGCCGTGCCGTCAAGCAGTCGGTGATGCGCTCGATGCGGGCCGGGGCCAAGGGGGTGAGGATCCAGGTCTCGGGCCGGCTCGGCGGCGGCGATATGAGCCGGCGCGAGTGGGACCGGGACGGGCGGGTCCCGCTCCACACCCTGCGCGCCGACATCGACTTCGGTCAGGCCGAGGCCAAGACCACCTTCGGCCAGATCGGGGTCAGCGCCTGGATCTATCGCGGCGACTTCAGCGAGCCCCAGGTTGCCGCGGCTCCCGAACCGCTGCCGGAGGTG
>DATDII010000146.1:0-4661 GCA_036521135.1 Candidatus Dormiibacterota bacterium
TGGTCGGGGTCTTCGACGCCGACGGCCTGGTGGTGGCGACGAGCGTGGGCTCGACCGCCTACTCGCTCTCGGCGGGGGGGCCCCCGGTCGACGCCCGGGTCCCAGCCCTGGTGCTGACCCCGCTCAATCCCCACGCCCTGATCAGCCGCTCGCTGGTCATACCGGACACTCTCGACGTGCGCATCACCGTCCAGAGAGGCCGGGCCGTGGCGGCCGCCGACGGCCTGGTCTGGGCCCAGCTCGACACCGGCGCCGAGCTGACGGTCAAGCAGGGTCCCGAGCTGGGCCTGGTCTGGGCCCCCGGGACCCCGGGGTTCTTTCAGCGGCTCCGCTCCAAGACCGGGTTCGGGGCCGTCCTCAAGCTCGCCCCGGAGGGTCCGGGAGCCGCCCCGGTAAGCCCCGACAGCAAGCCTTCCTGAGCGATGCTGGTGGAGCTGCGGGTGGAGAACCTGGCGGTGATCGAGCGCACCGTGGCCCGTTTCGGGGCCCGCTTCAACGCCATCACCGGCGAGACCGGAGCCGGCAAGTCGGTGCTGCTCTCCGCCCTAGGCCTGGCCCTCGGCAACCGGGGTGACCCCGACCTGGTCCGCCGGGGCGCTGACCGGGCGCTCTCCAGCGCCGTCTTCACCGACCCCCCGCCCGGGGTCGACGGCACCTGCCAGGCCCTCGGAGTCGCGGTCGAGGACACCTTGGTCTTGACCCGGGAGCTCTCCGCGTCGGGCCGGGGCACGGCCCGGGCCAACGGGGCCACCGTGCCCGCCGCCTCGCTCCGCGACCTGGGCGGCCAGCTGGTCGACGTCCAGGGCCAGGGCGCCTCCACCCTCTGGCTGCGGGAGGCGGAGCAGAGGCTGGCCCTGGACAGCCTTGGGGGCGCCGAGGCGTCCGCCCGGCTAGCCCGCGTCGGTGAGCTCTGGGACCGGCGACAGCAGCTAGAGGTGGCCCGCCTGCGCCTGCTTGAGCTCAGCGAGCGCCAGCGTGGCGAACTCGAGCGGGCCCGCCTCGACCTGGCGGAACTGGAGGCGGCCGACCCAAAGCCGGGCGAGGACGCCCAGCTGGGGCAGGAGCGCGACCGCCTTCTCCACGCCGGCCGGCTCCGGGAGGCGGCGGCCGGCCTGCGCCTCTCGGTGGCGGGCGCCGGTCCCGAGCTGGGAGCCGCCGACCGGCTGGCGGCGGCGCTCCACGGGGCCCGTGCCGTCCGGGGGATCGACGCCCAGCTGGACCAGCTCCTGGAGCAGGCGGACACCAGCGTGGCCAACCTGCGCGACCTCCAGCTGGGCTTCAGCTCCTACGTCGCCCAGCTCCCCGACGACAGCCGTCGGCTCGGCGAGGTCGAGGAGCGTCTCGATCTGCTCGGGCGGCTTGCCCGGCGCCATGGCGGGTCGCTAGAGGCGGCTCTCAGCCGGCTCGAGGAGGCGCGGGCAGTGCTCCAGGCGGTGGGCGGGGGAGAGGGCGAGCTGGACCGGCTCGGGGCCGAGCTGGCTGAGACCGAGGCTGAACTGGGACGCGAGTGCCACCTCCTCTCCCAGCAGAGGGCCGAGCTGGCCCGCAAGCTGGCCCGCCGGGTGACCGCCGACCTGCGTCGGATGCTGATGCCCAAGGCGGAGTTCCGGGTGCGCATCTGGCAGGTGGAGGACGAGGCGGGGATCCCGGCACCGGGCGGCGGGCGGCTCGCCGCCGGCTCGGGCGGCTGGGATCGGGTCTCGTACGACCTGGCCGCCAACCCCGGCGATCCGCCCCGGCCGCTCGCCGAGGTGGCGTCGGGGGGTGAGCTATCCCGGGTTGCGCTCGCCCTGCTCTCCCACCTGACCCGGGAGTCGGGGGTGTCCACGGTCGTGTTTGACGAGATCGACCAGGGCCTGGGCGGGGAGGCCGCCAACCGGGTCGGCGACCTGCTTCGGGAGGTAGCAGGTCATCACCAGGTGATCTGCATCACCCACCTGGCGCCGATCGCCGCCCGCGCCGACTCCCACCTGGTCGTGGCCAAGTCCGAGCGGGAGGGCCGTCCCTATAGCGAGGTCGTGGCCGTCGAGGGCGGGGAGAGGGTGGACGAGCTGGCCCGGCTACTGGCCGGGGAGGCGACCCCGGGCGCGGCTCGGGTCCATGCCGAGCAGCTTCTCCTGGCCGTGGGAAGCGTCCCCGGAGGCGCCTGAGGTGGCCGCCCCGGAGCAGGCGGCGGAGCTGGAGCGGCTGACGGCGCTGCTGGCGGAGGCCCAGCGCGGCGAGCTCGACCTGGGCACACTCGAGCTCGCCAGCCTGAGCCAGCGGCTGAGAGACGAGGTCGACCGGCCGGCCGCCGATCTCGACCTGCTCTGGGCCGCCGAGTCGCTCCAGGTGCTGGCCCGCCTGCTCGAGCTCAAGATGGGCCGCCATCTCGACGACACGAGTGATGCAGCCCTGATCGGCGAGGAGCCGGCGATCGAGGAGGACCCCGGCGAGCGCCTGGCCGAGTACCGACTCTTCAAGGCGGCGGCAGGCGTCCTCCTGGCCGATGCCAGTGCCGGGCCCAAGGCCTTCCTGCGCGTGCTCGGGCTCCCGGTCGAGCCCCAGGCCAGCCTGCGGCTCAGCCCCGAGGTCCTGGCCGTGGCCCTGGGCGAGCTCCTGGCCAGGCTTCCCGAGCCGGTGGAGATGGAGCTGACGCTCCCCCGTTACTCGGTCCCCGAGAAGATGGAGGAGCTCCGCCGGCTCCTCGCCGGGCAGCCCCGGCTCCGGTTCGACGAGGTCTTCGCCGCGGCCCGGGACCGGTTCGAGGCGGTCGCCTTCTTCCTGGCGCTGCTCGAGCTGATCTGGTTGGGGGAGGCGGCCTGCAGCCAGGCCGGGCGCGAGAGCCCAATCCTGGTGGAGCGTGCCCTTGGCGGCTGAGCTGAGCGCGCCCGGCGCCGGGGTGGCGGCCGCCCTGATCGCGGTCCTCTTCGCCCGCGCCGACCCCTTGTCCATCGGTGAGCTGTCGCGCACGCTCGACCTGAGCCCGGACGCGGTCGAGCAGGCCCTGGAGGCGGCGGCCGCCCTGCTTGAGGGCACCGGCCTGATGCTCCAGAGCCACCGCAACCAGCTCCAGCTGGTCACCCATCCCCAGGCCGCCTGGGCGGTGGAGCGGGCGCTCCGGCCCGAGGTGGCGGGCCGCCTCTCCAAGCCGGCGCTGGAGACCCTGGCGATCATCGCGTACCGTCAGCCGATCACCAGAATCGGGATCGAGGCGATCCGCGGGGTCAACTGTGAGGCCGTTCTCGACAGCCTCACCCGGCATGGCCTGATCGCAGAGGTGGGGCGCGAGGAGGGCCCGGGGCATCCCCGCCTCTTCGGCACCACCTTGCGCTTCCTCCAGGTGGTGGGGATCTCCCAGGTCGAGGAGCTGCCCCCCCTCGAGCAGGTCGACCCGAGCAGCTGGCTCGCTCCAGCAGAGGATCCCCTCGGTGCCGGCTGAGCGGCTCGGCCGCTGGCTGGCCCGGTCCGGGGTCGCGTCTCGACGGGAGGCGGACCGGCTCATCGCCGCGGGCCGGGTCACCGTGGACGGGCTGCGGCCTCCGCCCGGGGGTCGGCTCATCGACCCGGACCAGGAGGAGGTCCTCCTCGACGGCCGCCCGCTGCTGCAGCGCCGCCTCCAGCGTCGCTACCTTGCCATGAACAAGCCGGTCGGGGTGGTCTCCACCGCCCGTGACCCGGGCGGCCGGCCGACCGTGCTCGACCTGGTCCAGGACCGCCAGGGGCTGTTTCCGGTCGGCCGGCTCGACCTCGATTCGCGGGGGCTGATCCTGCTCACCGACGACGGCGACCTCGCCCTGCGGCTGACCCATCCCCGCTACCAGGTGGTGAAGGGCTACCGGGTGACCATCCAGGGCCAGGTCCGGGAGGAGCAGCTTCGGGCGCTTCGGCTCGGCCCGGTGCTCGCGGATGGGCCGACACATCCCGGAGAGGTCAGGCTCCTGCGCAGTTCCAGCCGGCGCTCGCTGCTCTGGCTTGAGTTGGCCGAGGGTCGCCAGCGCCAGATCCGCCGCATGTGCGCCGCGGTCGCTGCCAAGGTGGAGGACCTGGAACGGACCTCGATCGGCCAGCTCCGGCTCGGGACCCTGACCGAGGGCGGGGTCCGGGAGCTCAGCCCGGGCGAGGTTGGCCGGCTGCGTCGCTCGGTCGGCCTCCGGTGAGCGTGGGGGCGCCGGTCGTGACCATCGACGGCCCGGCCGGGGTGGGCAAGTCGACGGTGGGACGGCGAGTGGCCGCGGTCCTTGGCCTGCCCTTCATCGCCACCGGCGTTCTCTACCGAGCCTTGGCCGTCGCCGCGGCCCAGGCCGGGATCGGCGAGGGGGACGGGGCGCGGCTTGGCGAGCTCAGCGCGGCCGTCCGTCTCGAGATCAACTCTGAGCCCGATCACTCGCCCGGCGCCTGGCAGGCCCGGGTCGACGGGAGGGAGCTGGCCGACGAGCTCTGGGACCCCGGGATCGCCCGCCTGCTCGCCTACGTCGCCCGCCAGCCCGAGGTGCGCCGGGCGCTCCTCCCTGCCCAGAGGGAACCCGCCAGCCGGGGGGCGGTGGCCGTGGGCCGGGACACCGGCACCGTGGTCTTCCCCGGGGCCGACTGCAAGGTCTACCTCGATGCCCCAGCCGAGATCAGGGTCGGGCGGCGGCGCCAGGAGCTCCTCGGCCAGGGTCGCGACGCCTCGGAGGCGG
>DATDII010000147.1:0-2219 GCA_036521135.1 Candidatus Dormiibacterota bacterium
TCCCGCGCGCGCTCGGGTTGCCGCGAGACCCCGTCGACGCGGCGGCTCGCATCGGCGAGGCGGTCGAGGCCGGACGGACGAGCTCGATCGGGCTCGGCCGCGTCAACGGCCGGCTGTTCTGCTTCTCCGCCGGCATCGGCCTCGACGCCGAGGCGGTGCGGCGTGTGGAGCAGCGCGGCCGCGACGGCGACGGACGCCGGGCCAGCAACGCCTACTTCGCGGTGACCGTGGTCGGCGTCTTCGTCGATCCCGAACCTGGGGAGCTGGAGCTCGTCGCCGCCGCCCTGCCCCAGATGGTCCCCCAATTCTCGGGCCGGGAGTCGCCCGATCTCTGCGCCCATCTCCGGGTGCCCTACCTCAAGGTCTTCCATGTCCAAGCCGACGACCCCCAGCCCGAGAAGGGGCTGGCGGCCCGGCTCCCCCTCTACCCCGGCGCCCTGCCCATCCTCGAGACGGCCTCGCCCCTGGGCGGCGGGTCGGGCCGGACCTTCGCCTGGGCCAGGGTCCGGAGCCTGGTCCAGGGCCACGCGGTCGTGATCAGCGGCGGGCTCGATCCCGACAACGTGGGCGCCTGCGTCCGCCAGGTCCGGCCCTACGCCGTCGACGTCCGCTCCGGGGTTGGCTCCGGCCCCGCTCTCGACCCGGCCAAGGTTCAGGCCTTCATCGACGAGGTGCGCCAGGCAGATGCAGCCCCCTGACGCCCGCGGCTACTTCGGCGCCTTCGGTGGCCAGTACGTCCCGGAGGCGCTCCACGAGGCGGTCCGGCAGCTGGAGGCGGCCGCTGACCAGGCCTTCGGCGACCCCGGCTTCTGGCGAGAGTTCGACGCGATCCTGCGGGACTACGTCGGCCGTCCCTCGCCCCTCTACCACGCCCGCCGCTTCCCCAGCGGGGCGGTCCCCGTGCTCTTCAAGCGCGAGGACCTGAACCACACCGGCGCCCACAAGGTGAACAACGCGGTCGGTCAGGGGCTGCTGGCGAAGAGGATGGGCATGGCCCGCCTGATCGCCGAGACCGGGGCCGGGCAGCACGGGGTGGCCACGGCCACGGTCGGGGCCCAGCTGGGCCTGCCCGTCGAGGTCTTCATGGGCGAGCTGGACATTCAGCGCCAGGCCAGCAACGTCGCCACCATGCGGCTGCTGGGGGCCACCATCCACCCGGTCGCCAGCGGCACCAGGACGCTCAAGGACGCGGTCAACGCCGCCATCAGGGAGTGGGCGACCCGGGCCCACGACACCTTCTACGTCATCGGCAGCGCCGTCGGCCCCCACCCCTACCCGTTCTTGGTTCGCGAGTTCCAGAAGGTGATCGGCGTCGAGGCACGACGGCAGTGCCTGGAGCAGTGGGGCCGACTGCCCAGCGACGTGATCGCCTGTGTCGGCGGCGGCAGCAACGCGATCGGCATCTTCTCCGGGTTCTTCGACGACCGGGAGGTCCGCCTCTGGGGCGCCGAGGCGGCCGGCCGCGGCCCGGGTCAGGGCGAGCACGCCGCCTCCCTCTCCTTGGGCTCGGTCGGGATCCTCCACGGCGCCAAGTCCTACCTGCTCCAAGACGACGACGGCCAGGTGGTCGGCACCCACTCGATCAGCGCCGGGCTCGACTACCCCGGCGTCGGCCCCGAGCACGCCTGGCTCAAGGAGACCGGGCGGGCCCGCTACCTCGGGGTCAGCGACGAGGAGGCGCTCGCCGCCTTCCACCGCTGCGCCGAGCGGGAGGGGATCGTCCCTGCGCTGGAGAGCTCCCACGCCCTGGCTCTGGTCGACGGCATCGCGGAGGGAAGCGGGCCAGAGGGCCTGGTGATCGTCAACCTCAGCGGCCGGGGCGAGAAGGACATTGCCCAGGTGCTGGAGCGGGAGGCGCCGCGGCGCGGTGGCTAGTTCCGCCCCACCGAACCGGCTCGATGAGCGCCTGGCGCAAGCCCGAGAGCAGGGCCGGGCGGCCCTGATCGGCTACCTGGTCGCTGGCGATCCCGACCTGAAGACCAGCGAATTGGTGATCCGGGCCGTCGTCGAGGCCGGGTTGGACGTGCTCGAGCTGGGGATCCCCTACAGCGACCCGATCGCGGACGGGCCCACGATCGCCGCCGGCGGCCAGCGGGCGCTGGCGGCCCTGACCACCCTCGAGAAGACCCTCGGTCTGGTGGCCGAGATCGGGGACCTGGTACCGGTCGTGCTCTTCACTTACTTCAACCCGGTCTTCCAGTACGGGATCGAACGCTTCG
>DATDII010000148.1:0-12795 GCA_036521135.1 Candidatus Dormiibacterota bacterium
GGCTGGCCGCCGGCGCCGCCCGGGGCGAGCTCCTGCCCCAGGCCTGGTCGGCAGGCCGGCGGCGCGGGGACGGGCTGGGCCTGGGACCGGGATGGGAGCGGGCCGCCACCGGCTCAGCCGCCCCGGAGGGCGAGGATCACCGGCGTGAGCGGGTCGGCGCTTGGGCTGGTCGGGTTGACCACCGACCAGGTCCTTGGCGGGGCCATCCCCACCTTGGCGGCGGACTGGGCCACCTGGCCCGCGCTCTGGAGCTGCTCCAGCTGCTGCGCCTGCTGGCTCTCGCGATTGAGCAGCTGGGCCTTGGCGCTGCGCAGGGAGGCGATCTGGTAGGTGAGCGCGGTCGCCTGGGCGGTCTGGGCGGCGTACATCACCCCGACCGCGACCAGCGCCGCCAGCGCGGGGAGGAGCAGCCAAGCGACCAGCGAGCGCGGCAGCCCGCGGCGGAGGTTCAGGCCGCCAGCCGGCTCCTCCTCGTCGAAGGGCAGGTTGGGGATCCAGAAGCCAGGCTCGACGGCGATGGTGGTCATCTGATTCTGTGTTGGTGGGGTGGAAAGTTGGCAGGGGCGGGTGCGAAGACGAAGACAGGCGGCCGGAAGCGGAGGCCCTAGGGGCCGGTGCTGGGCAACCGGACCGCGACCCGCAGCTGGGCGGATCGCGCTCGGGGGTTGCCTGCGACCTCTTCCGGAGTCGGCTTGACGGAGCGCCGGGTCGTGAGCGAGATGGTGGCCCGATGGGCGCAGGTGCAGACCATTTGATGGGACGGGCAAACACAGTCTTTTGCTAGGACGTTGAGGGAGTGCTTGGTGAGACGGTGCTCGGACGGTTGGAAGGAGAGCGTCCCAATTCGCCCATCGGGCCGAAGAATTTGAATGGCAGCGGCGAGGCCGCGTTCGAGCTCCCCGAGCTCGTCGTTGACGGCGACCCGGAGGGCCAGGAAGACCCGGGTCGCGGGGTGGATCCGCTTGGGCCAGTGGCGGCGCGGCACCGCCTGGGCGCAGATCTCGGCGAGCTCGGTCGTGGTTTGGATCGGCGCCAGCCGGCGGCGAGCGACGATGGCCCTTGCGATCCGGCGTGATTGCCGCTCCTCGCCGAGCTCGAAGAAGAGGTTGGCGAGCTCGGCCTCGGGCGTGGTTGCCAGAATCTGGGCGGCGGTGGCGGTGGCCTCGCTGGTGCCCATGCGCATGTCGAGCGGCCCTTCCGCCTGGAAGCTGAAACCGCGCTGGGGGTCGTCGAGCTGGAGTGAGGAGATCCCGAGGTCGAGCACCACGATGTCGGCGGCGACCTGGTGCTCGGCGGCGATCCGCTCCAGGTCGGAGAAGCGCCCCACCACCGCGGTGAAAGCGGCGCCATAACCGGCGAAGCGATTCCGGGCCGAGGCGACAGCGGACGGGTCCCGATCTAATGCCAAGACCCGCCCGCCTGGGAGGACGCGATTGAGGAAGGCGGCCGACACGCCGCCGGCCCCCAGGGTGGCGTCGACCACCACCTGGCCGGGCGCGGGGGCGAGCAGCTCGAGCAGCTCGGCCAGCATCACCGGCTGGTGGGTTCCGGCCTGGTGGCGCTCCACCGCACGGCGACCCACCTGGGCCCGCTGTCGAGATCCGGACATCGTCCCCAGCATGACGCTCACGGCCGCGGGCCCCCTTCCGCCTGGGCTCGCGCCCCGGCGGTCTTCTGGTCGACCACGGTCCGGCGCATGGCCTCCCACTCCTCGGGCGCGAGGGGGGCGGCCTGCTGGCCGAAGCTCTGCTCCGAGTGGACCTCGACGACGTTGTTGACGCCGACGAAGACGACGTTGTCGGTGAGGCCGGCGTGCTGGCGCAGGTGGGGCAGCAGCAGGATCCGCCCCTGGGCATCCCAGCTGATCTCCTGGGAAGCGGCGTAGAGCCGGCGGAGGTAGCCGCTGTAGCCCGATTGGGCGATGGGGTCGTAGCGAAGCTCCGAGGTCATCGCCTCCCACTCCAGCTGGGGGTACATCAGGAGGAACCCCGAGGGGTGGCCGGTGACCCAACCGCCCCTGAGCTCTTCGCGGAAGCGGGCCGGCACAGCCACCCGGCCCCGCTCATCGAGGGAGTGGTCGAAGCGCCCGAAGAACGCCATCTCGCCTCCCTGACCCACCGTTCATTCTGGATGGCTCTCTTCCCTGTTCACCACAATTCCCCCGAAGTGGAGGTCGCCGGGACTGTACCACGCCAGAGGTGACAGGTCAATCACTTGGCTCGAGTTGTTTCGAGCCGGGCACTGAGACGGCTTCCTATTGGGGGAACCATCCCTGGCTTTGGCAGCTCGCGGCCCACGGCGAATCGAGGCGGGAGCGGCGCAGGGGGGGACTACCCCCTGCGGGGAGGTGGAAGGCGGGCGGTAAGCCGAGTTCTGTGCCCCACGGGCCTCCCGCCGAGGCGGGCTCCCCCCGAGGGGTGATGACCATCCATCTACGACGTCGATTGCCCGACGCCTCTAGCGACCCACCCGAGTGTCGCTGGACGAGCCGTCCAGGGGTGTCACCACCCGCACTCTGCCGGGTCTTGCTCCGGGCGGGGTTTACCTGGCCAGCCGGTCTCCCGGCTGCCGGTGGGCTCTTACCCCACCATTTCACCGTTGCCAGCGCGAATGCTGGTTGTGTCTTTCTGTGGCACTCTCCCTGAGGTTTCCCTCGCCGGGCGTTACCCGGCGCCCTGCTCGCTGGAGCTCGGACTTTCCTCGACCGGGGGCGCCCCGGCCGCGGTCATCTGCCCGCCATCCGGGGCCATCGTAACGCCGTCCCGCCGGCCGGCCCTGGCCTCCGGGTCAGCCCTCGGCCCGAGGAGGGGTGGGCGCCTGCTGCCGCCGGCAGGCCTCGACCGCGAGCTCATCCACCCGGTTGTTGCCCAGGTTGTCCCGGTGGCCGCGCACGTGGCGCCAGTGCAGGGCGGGACCGAGGCTGCCGGTCAGGCGGTCGATCTCGGGGAAGAGGTCGGTGTTGGCCTTTCGCTTCCAGCGCTCGCCGAGCCAGCCGATCACGTTGCGCGAGTCGGTGTGGAGCCGCAGTCCCTGATCGGTCCGACGACGGGTGACGAAGGCCGCCACCGCCTCCCGGGCTGCGACCAGCTCCATCCGGTTGTTGGTGGTATGGAGCTCGCCTCCAGAACCCTCCTCGACCCCGTCCGGCCACTCGAGCCGGAAGGCCCAGCCACCGGGTCCGGGGTTGCCGCTGCAGGCGCCGTCGCAGTAGCCGTCGACCCATGTCCTGGGGGTCTGGTCAGAGCTCAAAGGAGCAGGATCCGCTCGCAGTTCTCACAGGTGACCAGCTGATCCTGGCGAGCCTCCTGGAGGAGCCGCGACGGCAGCGGCAGGCGGCAGCCGGTGCAGGTTCCCCCGACCACCTTGGCCACCGCGGGCTGGCGTCGGGCCGCGGTCCGCTCGTAGGTGCGCAGCTGCGAGGGAGTGACCGCACCGGCCAGCTCCTGGCGCTCGGCGGCGACGGTGGCGACCTCCTCCGCCAGTGCCGGGGCCCGGTCCCGGTCGGCGGTCCGGAGCCGGCCCACCTCCTGCTCACGCTCCTCCAGCTGGGCCAGCACCTCGGCCAGCTCGGCCGCGGTCAGCTCCTGGGCCTCCATCTGGGCCAGCTCGCTCTCCTCCAGGCCCCTGACCTTGTCCCGCAACGTCTCCAGCTCGTGCTGGCGCCGCTGGAGGTCGGCGGGGTGGCGAACGCTGCCGTCGTAGATCGCCTGCTCATGGCTCTTGGCCCGGCCCGCGAACTCGGCCACCTCCAGCTCCAGCTGCTTCAGCCCAGACGCCTGGCGCTGGGCATCCCCCTCCAGGGCGGCGCGGCGCTGGCGCAGCTGGCGGACGGTGGGGTCGGTCTTGGCGCGCTCCGCCGCCGCCCCCTGCTCGTCGAGCAACTCCTGGCGGCGCCGGTCGAGCGCCTCCAGGGCGGCCAGCGCCTCCGCCACCTTCATCGGGGGATCACTAGAAAGAGCTGGTAGACATGGTCCCTCTCCAGCACCTGGCGGCGGCACCGCTGGGACCAGCCCACCCTCGCCAGCCA
The DNA here is from genome assembly GCA_036521135.1 of Candidatus Dormiibacterota bacterium. Lineage (GTDB taxonomy): Bacteria > Chloroflexota > Dormibacteria > Aeolococcales > Bog-877 > Bog-877. The sequence continues at coordinate 4,028 of DATDII010000148.1, forward strand.
GGCCTCGAGCCGCTCCACCCGCTGAGCTGGCTGGAGGCAGAGCCAGTCCAGGCCTGAGGCCAGCTCGTAGTCCTGCTCCAGGAGCCGGGCGATGCTACCGCCACCGAGCCCGGCGATGACGACGCCCTGACAGCCCCGGCCCGCCAGGGGCCGGAGCCCCGCGCCCTCCAGGATCTGGACCCCGCTCGCGTCACCCAGGAGCCGCCGGAGCTCGCCCGAGGGTCCGGACCCGACCTCGGTGGCGTACACCACCCGGTGCGACCCCCGGCGCTTCAGCTCCCGGGCCACCCGGCCATGACCGCTGGCGACATCGGCGACCGGCCCATCCCGGGGGCAGAGGTCGACCACCGCCCGGAGCCGGGCGCCGAGCCGAGCCGGCCCGGCCGGACGGGCGTCCGAAGCCCACTGCTCCAAGGCCAAGGCGGGCGGGGCGGAGATGGTCACCGGCCGAGTCTACGGAGTGGCGCACAGCTCCCCGGGGGCCGGTTCGGTAACCTCCGGGTCATGATGGCGGGCGGTGACCTCTAGACAGGCGGACCCGCTTCCCCAGGACCTCATCGCTCCCTTCTGGGAGGAGGGCGACGATCGGGGCGTCCTCCTCCTCCACGGCTTCGCCGGCACTCCCCCGGAGATGCGTCCGCTGGCGAGGGAGCTGAGCCGCCGAGGCTTCACCGTCCACGCGCCCCTCCTGGCCGGTCACGGGACCTCGCCGGAGGACCTGGAGAGGACCGGGCGCCGCGAGTGGTTGCGCTCGGCCAACGCCGCCCTTGACCAGCTCCAGGGGCGCTGCCGGGCGGTCGGGGTGGCGGGCCAGTCGATGGGCGCGACAATCGCCCTCCACCTGGCCGCAACCCGGCCCGAGCCGCGAGCGGTGGTGTCCCAGGCCGGGTTCCTTCAACTCCGCGACTGGCGGGTCCGGCTCCTGCCTGTCTTCCAGCACCTGGTCCGCTGGGACGAGCCTTCGGGTGAGGTCGACCTCTACCAGCCCGAGGCGATCCACCAGCTCTACAGCTATGGCCGCCGACCGACCAGGGCCATCCGGGAGCTCGCCCGGCTGGGTCGGTCGCTGGCGGCGGAACTGCCCGCCGTCTTTCAGCCGCTGCTGGTCCTTCAGGGCGGGCGCGACAGCATCGTCGACCCGGGCCAGGCGGACCGGATCATTGGCGGGGTGAGCTCGGAGGTGCGCGCGCTGCAGGTCTATCCCCGCAGCGGTCACGGGATCAGCGTCGACATAGATCGGGAGGAGGGGGCCCGGGCAGGCGCCGACTGGCTCGAGCGCTTCGTCCGCTGAGTGGACTGGGTCAGGATCCGGCGAGCAGCTGGCGGAGCCGCTCGGCGGTCGCCTCGTCGAGGACGGGGTTGGATGGAGGTCCCTCCTCGGGCAGGGGGCGTCGGCTCCGGGCGGCGCTCGCCCGGCGCTCGCCCTCGCCCTCCTGGCCACGGTAGCTGAGCCCACACCCGACACAGACGTAGAGCGGTGCGCTCCGGCCCCGGCCCAGGTATTCGAGGTGGCTCCAACGAACCCTTTGGCCGCAGCCGCAGGCCCGCGTAGCCGGCACCAAGGGAAGCCCCTGGAACTCGCCCGGTGCCACTCAGGGGCCTTCTCGGGGCAAGACAGCCACGATCAGAGAATAGTCGGGAGGGTGGCGGCGGGGCGTCTTTCCGGCCTCCCCGTAAGATGGGGGGACCGTGCGCGTCGATGAGCTGACCGGGGCGTCCATCGGCCGCTACCGGGTCGGGGGGCGGCTGCAGGTGCTGCCCTACGCCACCGTTTACCGGGCCACCACCGACGCCAAGCCGGTCCTGGTCTGGACCTTCCAGGAGCCCTACGCGACCTCGGCCGGGTTCATGGAGGCCCTCCAACGCCTGGCCGGAGACGATCGGGCGATGCGGGTGCCGGGCCTTCTCCACGTTTTGGAGATCGGGAGCCAGGAGCTGCGTTCCCCGGTCGTCTACCTCGTCACCGAGGACGCCCCCAGCGGTTTCCTGGTCAGCCTGCTCCAGGCGGGGCGCGCCCCCGGGGTCTTCGCCACCACGGTTCGCCTGGCCCGCGCCCTGGACCAGATGCACGCCCTCGGGATGGTCCATGGAGACATCCAGCCGGCCACGGTAGCCGTCGCCGGGGCCGGCCCGGTCCTGGCTGGGCACGCGATCCGAACCGTCGTCAGCCGGGTCACCCCGGAGGCGGCGTGGGTCGACATCACCCGCGCCTTCCGGCCCCCGGAGGCAGAGTCGGGTGCTGAGCAGTCAAAGGTCGACGACCTCTGGGGGCTGGCGGCCCTGGTCTACTACCTGCTGGTCGGCCGGCCGCCCGCCCCGGGGGGCTCACCCGAGCCGCCCGGACGCCTCCGACCCCAGCTCCCCGCCCGGGTCGACCGGGCGGTGATGCGGGCGCTGGCCACCGACCCGGCTCAGCGCTTCAGCAGCGCTTTCGACTTCTACGCCGCTCTCCGGGGGACGGTCAGCGGCCCGGCCAACCAGCCGGCAGGCGCTCCAGCGAGCCCTCCCGTGCGCCCCACCCCGGCGGCCGCAGACGGCCCCGTCGCTGCCCCAACCCTAGCGTCGCAATCGGGATTTCCAGCAGCTAGCCCGTCAGAGCGCCAGCCCTACCAATCCCCGGCCGGCTCCCAGACACCGGTCCCGGCGGCAAGCTCAGCCTCACCCCTGTGGCCGACCGAGGCCCCGCTGACGCCGGCGACGCTGCGGGCCCAGGCCCTTCCTTTCCGCTCCGACGACAGCGGCACCGATTCAACACCATCCACCGAGTCGACCCAGCTGATCGCCGTCGAGCCCTACCGCTTCGAGCCCAAGTTCCGCCGCCGGGGCGGCTACGTCTTGCTTTGGATCTTGGTGCTGGCGGTGGTGGTCGCGGCCGTCCTGCTGGTGACCGGTCAGCTCGGGATCTGAGGCGATCCCCGGGACCCCGGGCGGGGCCCTCCCGGCCGACTCCGCCGAGCGGCTCCGCCGCCTGCTGCTGAGCCTGGAGCCGATCGAGGGCGGAGCCGAGTTGATCTCCGCCAGCCGGCCTGAGCTGCGCCCGGCGGCGGTGCTCGCCTTGATCGATGCCAGCCGACCCGAGCTGCCCCTGCTGCTGCTGCGGCGCAGCCCGGCTCTCCGTGCCCACCCAGGCCAGGTGGCCCTGCCCGGAGGCGGTCCCGCGCCCGAAGACGGACCCCTCTGGCGCACCGCCCTGCGCGAGGCCGAGGAGGAGCTGGGCGTGCCCGGGGATGCGGTGGACCTGCGCGGCCGGGCGAGGTCGGTCCCGACCTGGGTGTCGGGGTACGTGATCAGCCCGTTCGTCGGGCTCCTTCGCCGCCCCTTCCAGCCCCGGGCCGCCGCTGCGGAGGTCGAGTCGTACTTCTGGTTCCCGCTCTTCGATAGTGGGCAACCGCCGGTTGCGATCCGGCGGATGATGGAGCTGAGCCGGGGCAGCCTGGAGGTGCCGGGCTACCCTCATGCGGACCACTTCGTCTGGGGAGCGACCGGGACGATCGTCGAGGATCTCCTGCGCCGGATGGCCGCGGACTGAGGCCGGGCTCAGTTGGTGGCGGCAACCCCGGTCGGAAGTGTCGGCGGTGGGGTGATGCCGAAGCCGGCCGGCCGCCGCTCCGGCCGCACCTCCAGCGCCGGCATCAGGGCCCGGTCGAGGACCTCGTCGACCGAGCGGACGAAGACGACCTCCATCCCGTCCAGAAGTGAGGCGTCGATCTCGAAGAGGTCTCGCCGGTTGCGCTCGGGGAGGAGGAACACCTTGATCCCGGCCCGGTGCGCCGCCAGGAGCTTGTCCTTGACGCCGCCGATGGGCAGGATCCGTCCCCGTAGGGTCACCTCCCCGGTCATGGCCAGGTCGTGCCGCACCGGGCGGTCGCTGGCTACCGAGACCAAGGCGGTGGTTAAGGTGACTCCGGCGGAGGGCCCGTCCTTGGGGATGGCGCCGGCGGGGACGTGGATGTGGACCCCACACTCGTCGAAGAAGCCAGCCTTGACCCCGTAGTCGGAGCCGTGGACGCGGACCCAGGAGAGCGCCGCCCGGGCCGACTCCTGCATCACGTCGCCGATCTGCCCGGTCAGCTGCATCTCGGTGCGACCCACCATGGCCAGGGCCTCGACGGTGACCAGGTCACCGCCGACGTCTGAGACCACGACCCCGGTCGCGACCCCGACCCGGTCCTCGGCCTCGGCGGAGTCGTGGTCGAAGCGGGCCGGGCCGAGGTACTGGATCAGGTCGTCAGGGAGAACCTTGATGCCCTTGAGCTCGGGGTTCTCCACCAGCCGGCGGGGGACCTTGCGCATGACCTGGGCTAGCTGGCGCTCCAAGCCGCGCACGCCCGCCTCCCGGGTGTAGTTGCGGATGATGCTGTGGAGGGCCCGGTCGGTGATCTCCAGCTCGCTGTCGTCGAGGGCGTGCTGCTCCATCTGGCGCGGGATCAGGTGCTGCTGGGCGATCCCCAGCTTCTCCTCCTCGGTGTAGCCGGTGATGTAGATGATCTCCATCCGGTCGCGCAGGGGCGCGGAGATGCTGTCGATCCCGTTGGCGGTGGTGATGAAGAGCACCTGGGAGAGGTCGTAGGCCACCTCCAGGTAGTGGTCCGAGAACTCGCGGTTCTGCTCTGGGTCGAGGACCTCGAGCAGGGCCGCCGAGGGGTCGCCCCGGAAGTCGAGGCCGACCTTGTCGATCTCGTCGAGCATCATCACCGGGTTCTTGGTCTGGGCCTGCTTCATCGCCTGGATCACCCGGCCGGGGAGGGCGCCGATGTAGGTGCGCCGGTGACCGCGGATCTCAGCCTCGTCCCGGATGCCTCCCAGCGAGACCCGGACCAGCTTGCGGCCCAGGGCACGGGCGATGCTCCGACCGAGCGAGGTCTTGCCCACGCCGGGGGGACCCACGAAGCAGAGGATCGGGGTCTGCAGCGGCCGCGGCTGGACGGCGGCCTCCGGGCCCGGCTCGGCCGCCTCGGTCTGCCCAGCGGGCGCCGGGACGGGAGGGTTGGCCGCCTCAGCCAGGGCGCGGCGCTCCAGCACCCGCTTGCGGACGGCCATCCACTCGAGGATCCGCTCCTTCACCTTGGGCAGGCCGTAGTGGTCCTCGTCGAGGATCCGGGCTGCCTCCTTGATGTCGACCCGCTCCATCCCGGCGTCCTTCCAGGGCAGATCCACCAGCCACTCGACGTAGGTGCGGACGATGCCCACCTCCGGCGAGGCGCTCGGCAGGGCCTCGAGCCGGTCCAGCTCCTTGAGCGCCCGGCTGTGCACCGCCTCGGGCATTCCGGCGGCATCGATGCGCTCGCGGAGGTCGTCTTCGGCGGTCGCCTCGCCACCCACCTCGGCGAGCTCCTTGCGGATCGCCTTGAGCTGCTCCCGGAGGATCGCTTCGCGCTGGCCCTGGTTGATCGTCTGGGCGACGTCCTGCTGGATCTTGTTGCGGAGCTGGGCGACCTCGAGCTGACGCGCCAGCAGGGGCACCAGGCCCCGCAGTCGGCGCTCGACGTCGGGCTCCTGGAGGAGTGCGATCCGGTCCAGCGGATCGAGGTCGGGCGCGGTCCCGCTGAGGTCGGCCACCTTGCCCGGCTCCTTGGCTCGGGCCACCGCCACCGCCAGCTCGGGCGGGACCGCAGCACCCGCCGCAACGTAGTCGGCGAACATCTGCCGGACCGAGCCCGCCAGGGCGTCGATCTCGGTGCCGACCGGCTCGGTGTCGGGGAGCTCGACGACCTTCGCGGTCCAGACCTCGCCCACCTCGAGCTCGATCAGCCGGACCCGGCGCAGGCCCTCGACCAGGACCTGGGCCCCGGCGGTTCCCCTGCGGAAGGCGCCGATCTGGGCGACCGTGGCGACCGGGTAGAGGTCGAGGAGCTGGACCTCGTCCAGTTCGCTCTGGCGCTGCACCGCCAGCACCACCTTGCCCTCCGCGGCCACCGCCGCCTCCAGGCTGTTGACCGAGCGGTCGCGGCCGGCACCGAGCGGGGCCAGCTGGTGGGGCAGGACGACGTTGTCCCGGAGCGGCACCAGCGGCAGGGTCTCGATCTCGGGGGTGCGCGACTCGCGGCGCCGGGTCGGGGTCTCCTCGGTCGGCGCCGGGTCTTCGCTCAAGGCTTCACTCCAGGGGTTGCGGCCCGGGGTTCCGGGCATCGACAAGTCTGCCCGTCCCCTGAGCCGGCCAAACCTGGGTCAGCCGGCGTTCGCGACCGGTTGCTCGGCGGCGTGTTTCAGGGAGGCGACCTCGGCCTGCACGCTCCTGGTCGCCCAGCCGTGCAGGGCCCGATCCAACAGCGGGCTGATCAGGGGGTAGCCGAAGTCGTACTCCTCCTGGTGGGTGAGGAGCACCCCCTGCTCCCGCTCCTCGAAGAGGAAGAGGGCGTGGAAGTTGCGCAGCCGGCCCTGGAGCATGGTCAGCTCGACCTGGTTGTCGGCGAGCACGTAGCGGGCCCGGATCGACGAGCGGAAGGGGCCGAGGTTTCCGTTGATGCGGGCGACCAGCTCCCGGTCGCCCCGCGACTCGACGACCATCCCCTGGACCTTGGTGCCGCCATAGGTGTAGGCGGTGGGGTCGAGGACGGCGGCGCGGACCCGCTCGATCGGGGCCTCGACCATGACGCTCGCCCGGGCGATCATCACTGGCCGGCCACCCCCATGCTCAGGCTCACCTTGATCGAACCCGCCCGCCCGGGATCGGCCGCCGCGGCGAAGGCCTCGCGGTAGCCGGCCAGGGGATAGGAGTGGGTGGACCAGGCCCGCAGTTCCTCCTGGCGCCGGGCCAGCAGCGAGAGCGCCTGATCGAGCAGGTGGGCGCCATCCGCCGCTTCGCCGCAGCGCCCGTAGCCGTTGCTGCCGATCACCGTCGCCTCCTTGTAGTAGGCCAGGGTGTTCTCGGTTCGCGCCGGCTTGGCCACCCCGACCACCACGATACGTCCCCTCGGCGCCAGGCAGCGAAGAGCCAGCTCGGCGGTGCTGCTGCTGCCGATCGAGTCGAGGACCAGCTCCACCCCCGAGCCGAGGGCCCAAGGCCCGCCGCGCCAGGGCCGCACCATCCGGGCCCCGGTCCGCCTGGCCACCTCGGGCACCACCGCCGTCCCGGCGGCAGGGAGGGGCTCCGCCCCCAGGGCTCGGATCGGGTCCTTTTGGTGGCTCCAGGCGGCGGTGACCCAGACCGGCCGCCCCGGCCAGCGCTCCCGGGCCGCCAGCGCCAGCCCGAGCCCGATCGTCCCCGCCCCGAGCACCAGGATCGGGCCCTCCGGCTCAGCGCCGGCCCGCTCCAGTGCGTGGAGCCCGACCGCGAGGGGGTCGGCCAGCACGCCCAGCTGCGGGTCGAGGTCGTGGGGCAGAGGGTGGCACTGGCTCGGGTGGGCATGGAGCACCTCGGCAAATCCGCCGGGAAGCCCCCGGATATTGCCCAGGTGCAGGCCCCGCCCAGTTCCCCACGGGCCACCGTCCGGCTGGGAGCGGCAGTGAGGTGGGAAGCCCCTGGCGCAGGCGGGACAGGGCCGGGCCAGGCCCCGGGCGACACAGCCGACCCAGGGATCCACTGCCACTAGCTGCCCGGCTGGGAGACCCGGGCCGGCGCCCTCCTCCTCCACCATCGCCACCAGCTCGTGCCCGGGGACGTGGGGGAAGGAGACCAATCCGCTGAGCGGATTGTCGGCGGCAGCCTGGAGAAACACCTCCTTCAGGTCGCTGCCGCAGATCCCCGACCAGACCGCCCGGAGCCGGACCCAGCCGGGAGCCGGCCGGGCCGGCTCGGGAACCTCCCGAAGCGAGAGCAAGGAGCCACGGCCGAGTGCCCAACCAGGCCGAAGCCGGGAGGAGACACCGGCCCAGGGAAGACGGTGGGGCGCGGGATCGAACACCAGGGCCTGCACCGGGCTAACGTTAGCTGGGTGCCCGGACCCGGCCAATCCTCCCTGCTCCTCGGCGAAGATAACAGTCGGGTAAGATTGCTCGTGGATCTCGTAACGGCAGCTGAGATCGGCTTCGAGTACGGTCCCGGTGGGGGATTGCTTTAGGTTCGTTAACCGACGGCCGCTTGGGGAGAGAGCTGGCAGTTGAACACCGTACGTCCCCGCCACACCGGGTTCTGCTTCGGGGTTCGCGACGCCCTCGAGCTCACCTCGGGCGCGCTTGATCCCGGCCACGAGACGGTCGCCCTAGGCCAGGTTGTCCACAACGCCCGGGCCCTCGAGGACCTGGAGCGGCGAGGTCTGGGCCGGGCCGAGCAGCTGCCGGAGGCGGGCGGGGCCCAGGTCGTGGTCACGGCCCACGGTGCCACCCCGCAGGTGTTCGAGGAGGCCGAGCGCCGGGGACTGAGCGTGGTCGACACCACCTGCCCCCTGGTGCGGCGGGTCCAGCGCCATGCGATCGAGCTCACCGAGGCCGGGCTGCCGGTGGCCATCGTTGGCGATCTCCGCCATGCCGAGATCAAGGCGGTGGTCGGTTGGGCCAGTCAGCGCCCTGGCGCCGAGGTGGTGGTGGTCGCCACCGAGAAGGAGGCGGACCGGCTTCCCTGGCGGGCGCGCTGGGGGGTGGTCTGCCAGAGCACCTTCCCCCAGCCCCGCTTCCAGGAGATCGTGGCTCGGCTCCGCCGGCGCGCCGGGTCCGTGGAGGTCCGCGACACCACCTGCCCGGTCGTCAACCAGCGCCAGCGCGAGGCGATCGGGGGGCTGCTGGACCAGGCCGACGTGGTGTTGGTCGTCGGTGGCCGCGGCTCGGCCAACACCACCGCCCTGGCAGCCACCGGCGCCGAGCGCCGACCCACCTTCCACGTCGAGTCGGCG
>DATDII010000149.1:0-2759 GCA_036521135.1 Candidatus Dormiibacterota bacterium
CCGCGCCGACCCAGGCCCTGCTGCAACTCCAGTTGGACACATTCCCCGGCTATTACAACGACCGCCGACCTCACCGCGCCCTGGCCGGCAGAACTCTCCTGACCGCGTTCCACGCTCGCCAAAACGCCCGGCCCGAAGGACTCGGCGCGGCCGTCCACCACCGCGTTCGGCACGACCGAGTGGACCAGCAGCGCCGGGTTAGCCTGCGTTGCCTCAGTCGCCTCCGCCACATCTGCTTGGGACGGGCCTACGCCGGTGTCCCCGTCCGTTTGCTGGTGGCCAACAAGCAGGTCCGGGTGATCCGCGAGGACGGATCGCTGCTCCGCGAGCTGGTCCTCGATCCTGCCCACGACTACCAACCCTTGGGAGCCCCCTCCGGGCGCCCTAGAGTTGCCCACGATGACGTGAGACATGTGTCCGCGATGTCCTGAGACACGACAGTGGCTGGGGCGGGAGGATTCGAACCTCCGATTACCTGATCCAGAGTCAGGCGCCTTACCACTTGGCAACGCCCCAATGTCGGCGGGCTCTGTCCCTCGAAGCCTTCTTGCCAGCCTTTGTGAAATACTATCGGCACTCGTCGCAGGGTGTCGGCGGTGCCGCGGAGCCAGCCGCTAGGCCGCCTCCGTCAGCACCCTGATCGCCCGATCGATCCTCCTTCCCGCCTTCTCCGCCCCGATCAAGGCGATCGATTCCGGCAGGGGAGGGGTGACCTCAGCGCCGGTGGTGGCCACCCGGAGCACCCGGATGTACTTCTTGGCGGCGGCGCGGTCGCCCTTGGCGTGGGTCTCGGCCAGGCTTCGGATCCGATCCATCATCTCCGCCGCCGGGTCAGGGGCCGTCCCCAGCAGGGGTGGAATATCCTGTAGGAAGGCTGCCGCCTCCCTCGGGTCGAGTTTGCCCCTCAGGAAGTCGGCGCCGGGCTCCGGCTCGGAGAATGCGAAGGCGAGCAGGCCTGGAACCTGATCCAGTCGACGGATCCTCTCCTGGACCATCGCCGCGATCGGAATCAGCTGCTCGGGGGCGGCCTCGGGTAGGAACGGTTGGATGCGCAAGGCCAGTTGCTCGGCCGGCAGCTTCCGGATCCAGACCCCGTTGAGATAGTCGAGCCGCTGCTGGTCGAGGACCGCGGGGCTCGCCTGGAGCCGGTCGAAGGTCACCCGCCGGCGGAGCTCGGCGAGGGTGAAGATCTCCTCCTCGGTGCCCGGCGACCAACCCAGGAAGGCCAGGAAGTTCACCACCGCCTCCGGCAGGTAGCCCAATTCCCTGAACTCCCGCACCGTCTGGGCACCGTGGCGCTTGGAGAGCTTGCTGTGGTCCTGGCCCAGCACCAGCGCCACGTGGGCGAAGCGAGGGGCCTCCCATCCGAGCGCGGCATAGGTGATCAGGTGCTTGGGGGTGGACGGCAGCCACTCGACCGCCCGCACCACCTCGGTGATGCCCATGAGGTGGTCGTCGACCACCTGGGCCAGGTGGTAGGTCGGGAAGCCGTCGGACTTGAGCAGGACCTGGTCATCGATCGTCTCGTTGTCGAAGAGCTGAGGTCCGAGCACCAGGTCGTCCCACCTGGTCTCGCCCGCGGGCACCAGCAGTCGCACCACGGCCGGCTCGCCCAACTCCCGCCGCCGGGTGGCCTCCGCCGCGGTCAGGGTGCGGCAGTGGCCGTCGTAGCGGGTGGGCAGCCCGGCCGTCCGCTGGGCGGCCCGGAGCTGATCGAGCCGCTCCCTGGTGCAGAAGCAGTAGTAGGCTGCGCCCGCCTCCACCAGGCGCTCGACCGCCGCCTCGAAGTAGGGCAGCCGCTCGCTCTCGGTGTAGGGGGCGCAGGGCCCGCCGATGTCCGGACCCTCATCCCACTGGAGTCCGAGCCAGGCCAGGGTCTCCAGGTACCCGGGCACCGACTCCGGCTGGTAGCGCTCGCGGTCGGTGTCCTCGATCCGGACCAGGAAGCGCCCATCCTCGCCCGCCAGGCAGTAGCTGAGCAGGGCTGTCCGGACGTTGCCGATGTGGAGTTCGCCAGTTGGGCTGGGGGCGAAGCGAAGGCGGCGCCGTCCCGGCAGGTCCACCCGCTCGGGGAGGGCATTGCTGGGGAGAGCCGAACTCAATGGTGCAGGACGACCAGGTAGATACCCATCGAGATGCAGCCTGCCAACAGGAGCGCCGTCGCAACCATCCAGCCCTCCGTCCGCGAGGGTTGGATGGCCACGTCGGCGCTTGCCGAACTGCTCACCGAGACCCCCTTGGTACCGAGGTGGGGGTAGCGCTCGCTCTCGGCGGAACTGGGCAGGGGGGGGCTGTCCAGCGCGTCCGGGTGATCGGTGCTCAAAGCGCCCCACGCTCCTCAGAGGGGATAGCCGCCACTTCCTGCGAGTATAAGGGGGCTTTGACCCGGGCCCGCATCGTCTAGCGGTTAGGACACCACTCTTTCAAGGTGGTAACCGGGGTTCGACTCCCCGTGCGGGTAGCCGGGTGCTTGCAAGGCGAGTTGCAAGGTTGGCCCAGACGGCCAGTTTTGAGGCTGTTGAGCGCCGCTGAAGCTGGCGAACCTGGCTTCGGTCGCTCTTCTGCGGGGCTGAAGCGCCCCCCTAGATGAGTGAGTCCTATTGGTTCAGTGGCACTTCACAGACGACCGTGTAGCGCTGGGCGTCGGCGTGCAATCGTCAGAGGAACGTCACGCGGGACGCTTCCTGCTTACCTTGGGCGAAACCGGCACGGGCGGCGGGGATGCGGGTTGCCGGATCCATCTGGTTCGTGCCCATTGC
>DATDII010000150.1:0-3009 GCA_036521135.1 Candidatus Dormiibacterota bacterium
CAGGACGAACTCGCGGTCCACGGTTACCTTCTGGCCCTGGAAGTCCTGGGCGGCGAAGGAGACGTCCTGGAGGACGCGCTCCATCACGGTGAACAGGCGGCGGGCGCCGATGTTCTCGTCACGGTCATTGACCAGGTAGGCCTGCCGGGCCAGCTCCTCGACCCCGTCCGCGGTGAACTCCAGCTCCACCTCCTCGGTCGCCAGCAGGGCCGAGTACTGCCTGGTGAGCGCGTTGCTCGGCTCGACCAGGATCCGGCAGAGGTCGGCCTCAACCAGCGGCTGAAGCTCGACCCGGATCGGAAACCGTCCCTGGAACTCAGGGATGAGGTCGGAAGGCCGGGCCGAGGTGAAGGCGCCGGCGGCGACGAAGAGGACGTGGTCGGTGCGGACCTGGCCATAGCGGGTGCTGACGGTCGAGCCTTCGATGATCGGGAGCAGGTCGCGCTGGACGCCGGCGCCGCTGACGTCGGGGCCGTGGGCCTCGACGTACGAGCCGGCGATCTTGTCGACCTCGTCGATGAAGACGATCCCGTTCTCCTCGACTAGGCGGATGGCGTCGTCGTAGACCCGGTCGACGTCGACCAGGCGCTCGGTCTCCTCCTGGGTCAGGACATGGCGGGCGTCGGCCACGCTCATGCGCTTGCTCCGCTTCCGGGGCGGGGCCAGCTGGCTGAAGAAGTCAGAGAGCGACCAGCCGATCTCCTCATAACCACTGCCGGAGAAGACCTCGACCGGGGCGGTGTACGCCTCCTCCACCTCGATCTCGATCTGGCGATCATCCAGCTTCCGGGCCGACAGCTTGCGGAGGAGCTGGCGTCGGCGGGTCCGCTCCCGGCGCGCGGCCGCCAGCTGGTCTATGCCGGTGGGCTCGTCGCCGCCCTGGGGGCGGGGTGCCTCCTCCTGAGCCGGCTCGGGCTCGGCGCCGGCCTCGACGTTCGAGGGCCTCTGGTCGGCCTCGATCAGGCGGTCGACGATCCGGGCGTCGGCCCGCTGCTTGGCCTCCACCTCGACGTCGGCGACGCGCTGGCTCTGGACCTGGGTGATCGTCTGCTCGAGGAGGTCGCGGACGATCGACTCGACGTCGCGGCCGACGTAGCCGACCTCGGTGAACTTGGTCGCCTCCACCTTGATGAAGGGCGAGTGGGTGAGCTGGGCCAGGCGACGCGCGATCTCGGTCTTGCCAACCCCGGTCGGCCCGATCAGGAGGATGTTGCTGGGGACGATGTCCTGGCGCTGCTCGGCCGGCACCTGCATCCGCCGGTGGCGGTTGCGCAGGGCGATCGCCATCGCCCGCTTGGCGTCGGCCTGACCCACGATGTAGCGGTCCAGCGAGGACACGATCTCGGCCGGTCTAAGCTCCGGTTCCAACTGGCTCCTCTTGTGGCGTGTCGGAGATGGTCTCGACCGAGATCTCGCCGTTGGTGTAGATGCAGATCGAGGCGGCGATCTCAAGGGCCCGGCGGGCGACCTCGGCCGCGGGCAGCTCGGTGTGCTGGATCAGGGCGCGGGCCGCAGCGTGAGCATAGGGTCCGCCGCTGCCGATGGCGCCGATCCCATCGTCTGGCTCGATCACGTCACCGTCCCCGCTCAGCAGCAGCATCTGGTTGCCGCCCGCCACCACCAGCATGGCGTCGAGGTGGCGGAGATAGCGGTCGGTGCGCCACTCCTTGCCCAGAGCGACGGCGGCGCGGAGCAGGTTGCCCTGGTGCTGGTCGAGATGGCGCTCGAACTTGTCGAACAGGGTGAAGGCGTCGGCGACGGAGCCGGCGAAGCCCACCACCACCTGGTCGTGGTGGATCCGGCGCACCTTCATCGCCTTGTGCTTCATGACGACGTCACCGACCGTCACCTGTCCATCCCCGGCGACGGCGATCTCGGCTCCCCGGCGGACGGCCAGGATCGTGGTGGCGCGCGGGCCGGCACCTTGGTGGGAGCTCACTGAGTTCGATTCTAGCTGCTGGGCTGAATTCGACCGAGCCCGAAGAAGCCGGATTCCCGGGGCCAGCCCTATGATTTGGTGGTGCCCGAGGCCAGCGTCGACCCCGCCCTCAACGCCGATGAGCGGACCACCCTCGCCGAGTTCCTAGAGGACCAGCGCAGGGTGCTCGCCTGGAAGTGCCAGGGCCTGAGCCCGGCCCAGCTCAAGGAGGCCGCGGTCCCTCCCTCGAAGCTGACCCTGCTCGGCCTGCTCCGCCACATGGCCGAGGTGGAACGGTCGTGGTTCCGGCGCCGGCTCATGGGCGAGGAGATCGAGCGGATCTGGGACACGGGTGCTGACTTCGAGGTTGGTCCGGCGGACGTGGCCGAGTCCTTCTCCAGGTGGGAGGACGAGATCGAGCGGTCCCGAGCCATCCTCCGTCAGCTCGAGTCCCTCGACGTCACCTTCAGCACCCCCGACTACCCGGTGATCTCGGCCCGCTCCATGGTCAACCACATGATCGAGGAGTACTCCCGCCACAACGGCCACGCCGACCTGATCCGGGAGCGGATCGACGGCGCGACCGGGGACTTCCCCCCGGAGCCGACAGCGCCGAGCCCGGCGCCGGCCTAGGCCGCCCGGCCAAGGCCCGACCTGAGCCGCTTCCCTGGCCCGGACCACAAAACCAGCAGCCAGGCCGCCAGGGCCACCCAGACGAAGACCCGGCCCAGGACGAGGAAGGCCAGGGGGCCGGCGACCCGGCCAAGGACGAGGCTGCAGACCCCATACATCCCGAGGGGAAAGACGGTCGCCCAGCGGAGGTGGTGGTAGCCCAATCTTGGCCGGATCACCTCGCTGGCGATGAGCGCCGCGATCCAGAGCGACGCCAGCACCCAGAGGCCGACCACGACCCCCTCCAAGCCCGGCCCCCCCTGGTAGCCGGCCGAGCGCAGCCCGAGCCAGAGCTCGCCCCCGGCCAGGGTGGCGATGGCCAGGGCCCCCCCGGCCACCCAGTGGTCACCGCGGCCCCGGAAGAGCTCCTCCACCTCGAAGCGGCTGACCACCAAGAGATAGGCGGCCAGACCCAGGAG
>DATDII010000151.1:0-2110 GCA_036521135.1 Candidatus Dormiibacterota bacterium
CGCCATCTGGAGCAGAGCGGGGCGCGGGTGGGGATCGGGGTTGGAGGCTCCTTCGACTACCTGGCGGGGCGGATTCCCCGGGCGCCCGGGTGGCTGCGCCGGGCTGGCTTGGAGTGGTCCTTCCGGCTCCTGCGCCAGCCCTGGCGGCTGCCGCGCATGCTTCGGGCGGCGCCGTTCTTCTGGCGGGTCTGGCGGTCGGCCCGGCCAGCGACCAGCAGGTGAGCTTGGCCCCGGTCGAGCTCAGCGTGGTGCTGCCCGCCTACAACGAGGCGAGGCGGCTGCCCCCCTCGCTGGAGTTGATTCGCCGCCACCTCGACCAGGACGGCCGGCCCTACCAGGTGCTGGTCGTCGACGACGGGAGCCGGGACGGGACCCGCCGGGCGGTGGAGCTGGCTCAGGCGAACTGGCCGGAGCTGGATCTGCTCGTCTTCGAGGAGAACCTGGGCAAGGGGGCGGCGGTGCGGGCGGGCATGCTCAGGGTCAGCGGCAGGCTGCGCCTCTTCAGCGACGCCGACCTCTCGACCCCGATCTCCGAGGCGGCCAAGCTGGAGCAGGCGATCCTGGCTGGGGCGGGGGTAGCGATCGGGTCCCGGGCCATGCCCGGCTCGCAGATCGAGCTCCACCAGCCGCTCCACCGTGAGCTGCTGGGCAAGACCTACAACCACGTGCTCCGCTGGATGGTCCTGCCCGGCCTGCGCGACACCCAGTGCGGCTTCAAGATGTTCACCGCCGCCGCCGCGATCAGCTGCTTCAGCCCGCTCCAGACCCCGGGCTTCGGCTTCGACGCCGAGGTGCTGCTCCGGGCCCGGCGCCAGGGGATCGCCATCGCCGAGATCCCGGTCGTCTGGCGCAACGCCGCCGGGACCCGGGTCAGCTCGGTCCGGGATGGCGGCCAGATGCTGGCCGACCTGGTCCGGCTCCGCCGCCGCGTCGGCTCGGACCCGGCGCTGGTCGAAGGGCGGTGAGCCAGGCTGGCATGGGGCGGCGGGCATTACCGCCCGGGCTGGATCTGAACCTGGATCGGCTCGAGTCCAAGGGCCGTCTGCTGCTCGAGCGGACGACGACCAGGATCTGGTGGTACGCCGCCGGGCTCTGCCTGGTGCTGGGCGGGGCGGCCGCCGGCCTCCAGGCACCGGTCGCCGGCGCTTGGTTCTGGCACCTCGCCACCGGCGAGCTGATCGCGGCCCACGGTTTCGCTGGCTCGGCGACCTATCTGGCCCATTCCGGCAGGAGTCTCGATCTTCGCTCCTGGCTGAGCGATCTCGGAACCTACCTCCTCTACCGCGGCTGGGGCCTGGGCGGCCTGGCGGTGCTGGGGGCGCTCGGCGGTGCCGCGACTGGCCTGGTGATCCTCCTTGGGGCATGGCGGCGGCGGGCGCATCCCCTGATCCTGCTGCTCGCTGGCGGCCTGGGCCTGCTGGCGCTGGCGCCGCTCCTGACCGACTTTGCCGCCGAGACCCTGGCCCTGCTCGCCGGCCTCCTCCTGGTGGTGCTCGAGCTGCTGCCGAGCCGGGGTCGCTGGGGCGCCCTGGGAATGGTCGTCCTGGTCGCGCTCTGGGCCAACACTCAATCGGACGCGGCCCTGGCGGTGCTGGTCTTCTGGGGTTGGGTCGTCTTTGCCCGCTGGGATGCCAGCCAGGGACGGCGGGCCAACGCCCCGAGCTGGTGGCTGCTGCCGCTGACGGCGGCGGCGCTGCTCCTCAGTCCCCGGGGGATCGGCGCCGTGACCGCCCTCCCGCTCAGCCTCGGCGCCCTCGGCGAGCACCCCCTGCTCGCCGCCTGGTCGAGCATCGACTTCCACCCCTGGTCCGCCCGCGTCGCCGAGCTGGCGGGGTTGGTTCTGATCGTCGCCTACTGGCTCGCCCGGGGACGCCTGCGCCGGGCCGACGCCTACCTCGGCCTGGTCACCGCCACCCTGGCTCTGATCTGGAGCAACTACCTGCCCTGGTTCCTGGTCGTGGCCGCAGGCCATTCCGCCTGGTACCTGACCGAGGCCCTCAGCGCTGGCAGAGCGCGCGGCGACCGTCGCAGCCGGCCCGGTCCCGGCGACGGTCGGTCGCTTGGATTGACCGCCGCCGTCCCCTCTCTCCTGGTGATCGCGCTGCTGGCG
>DATDII010000152.1:0-15200 GCA_036521135.1 Candidatus Dormiibacterota bacterium
AATGGTCGGTGGCCAGCTCCGGGGGGACATCGACCCCAAGGCCGGTGCCGCCGCAGCCCGGATCACCCCGGTGCCTGGGGGGGTCGGACGGATCACTGCCGTCTGCGCGCTGCTCTCACTCACTGAGCTGGGCCAGCTCCAGCCGGGCCCGGTGGCCTCTTGGTCCCTGCTCGAGACCGTGGCGCGCATGCTCTCACCCCGCGACGCTGCCGGAGGTGCCGCCGCTGCTGCTATCACGGGCGCCCTGGCGGCCGCGCTGGACGGACTCTGCCGCCTCCATCAGCCCGCTGAGGAGATCTCCGGATCGGGCCTGGCAGCGGTACGGCTGCTCCTGGCGGCCGATCGCGACCGTCTGGCCTTCGGTCAGTACCAGGATGCGCGCCGCCAGGGTGAACCGGCCCAGCTGGCAGCCACCCGCCTCCGGGCCCTGGCGACCCCGGGCGAGATCGCGGGGCAGTTGGCCCTTCTCGGCGCCCGGCTCAAAAGCCTGCAGACGACCCCCGCGCTAGAGCTGGACCGGCGCCTCGCCCTGGAGCTGACCGAGGCCGCCCGGGAGGCCGTCACCAGGTTGCAGTCCGAGTTCTCGGCTCAGCCGGGCTGAGATCGGGAACCAGCACCGCCGCGCCGGACAACTCCCCTCGTTCGAGCCCGAGCAGCGCAGCGTTGGCCGCCCTCAGCGGGAACTCGGTGACCGTGGTCCTGACCGGGCTCCTCCGGGCAGCCACGAGGAAGTCGCGGGCGTCCTGGCGAGTGAAGTTGGCGACGCTGATCAGCCGCCGCTCCCAATAGAGCAGCTCATACGCGAAGGCGGGAATGCCATCCAGGTGAATCGCGTTGACGACGCAGGTGCCACCCCGATCGAGGGAACGGAGAGCATCCACGACCACCTGGCCCGCCGGGGCGAAGGTGATCGCGCCCTGGAGTGATCCTGCGGGCAGCTCGCCGGTCCAGCCGACCCAGGACGCCCCCAGCGCCCTCGCCCGGCCCCGAGCGGCCTGGTCCCGGGTCACCACCGACACCTCGCAGCCTTCGGCCAGGGCAACCTGGAGCACGAGCCGGGCGGAGGCGCCGAATCCGAAGAGTCCCAGCCGATCGCCGTTGCCGACGGCGGCGAGCCTCAGCGCGCGAAAGCCGATGACTCCGCCACAGAGCAGGGGGGCGAGCAGGACCGGGTCGAGGTCCCCGTCCAGTGGCTGGGCGAAGTCGAGGCGGACCACCACCTCGGTCGCGAAACCGCCATCCCGGTCCCAGCCGGTGAAGGCCGCCGCGCGGCACAGGTTCTCCCGGCCAGAGCGGCAGCAGGTGCAGCTGCCACAGGCTGAGGCGAGCCACCCGACCCCGAGGCGACGGCCGAGCAGGGCGGCCGGCACTCCTGCCCCGGCCTCGACCACCCGCCCCACGACCTGATGGCCGGGCACGATCGGGGATCTCTTGGCAGGCAGATCGCCCCTGGCGATCTGCAGGTCGGTCCGGCAGACCGCACAGGCCTCGACCCGGAGCCGGACGTCGCCTGCCCCCGGCACCGGCTGGGGACGGTCGCTCAGCCGGAGCGGCCCCAGGCCAGGCGGGGCCGGGGCCACCAGCTCCATCGCCTCCATCGACCCATTGTCGAGCGAGCTTGGCAATGGGCGATGGCTACGCTTGGCTGGTGCACTGGAAGCCGCTGGCCGCCGCGATCGGAGCACCACCCCTGGGTGGGGTCCCGGCCGATGCCGAGGTGACTGGGATCGCGTACGACTCGCGGTTGGTCGTGCCGGGGATGGTCTTCGTCGCGATCCCGGGACAGCATCACGACGGCCACGACTATGTCGAGGCGGCCCTAGGCCGAGGGGCGCTTCTGGCCGTCACCGAACGGGAGGTGGAGACCTCCACACCGGCCAAGGTCGCACTGGTCGGCGACGCGCGGCGAGCTCTGGCCTCGCTGGCGGCAACGTTCTACCGCCATCCGGCCGACTCGGTGCCGGTCGTGGGCGTCACCGGGACCGACGGGAAGACGACCACGGTCACCCTGCTTCAGGCTGGCCTCAACTCCGGTCTGGCACCGGCGGGGAGCCTGAGCACGGTCGACTTTCGCCTCGGCTCAGCGATCGAGCCAAATCTGAGCCGGCAGACCACGCTGGAGTCGCTCGAGGTCCAGGAGCGGATGCGGCGCATGGTCGACCAGGGATGCCCGGTCATCGCGCTCGAGGCCACCTCGCACGGCCTGGCCCTCGGCCGCCTGGACCAGGTCCGATTCGCCGGCGCCGTCTACACCAGCATCACCCACGAGCACCTCGACTTCCACGGGAGTTGGGAGGCTTACTTCGCCGCCAAGGCGTCCCTGCTTGATCGGGCCGCGGCCGGGGGCGGGTTTGCCGTCCTGAACCGGGACGACCCGCGCGCCTTTCCCCTGCTCAAGGAGCGGGCCCCGGCAAGGACGCTGACCTACAGCGCGACCGGGAACGAGGAGGCGGACCTGCGGGCGGAGCGGGTCTTGCCCCAGAACGGTGGGATCGACTTCGTCGCGGTCACGCCCCAGGGTCGGACGGAGGTTCGGCTGGCGACCGCGGGGCGCTGGAACGTCGGCAACGCCCTGGCCGCCCTCGGGGCGGGGCTGCTGCTCGACCAGCCGCTGGGCGTGCTGGCCCAGGGGATGGCCCAGCTGGCGGCGGTGCCGGGGCGGATGGAAGTGGTCGACCTGGGACAGTCCTTTTCTGTGATCGTCGACTACGCCCACACCCCGGCCGCCCTGACCCTGGCCCTGCATGAGCTTCGGGGAGCAACGGCCGGTCGGCTGTGGGTGGTCTTCGGCAGCGCCGGTGAGCGGGACGTCGCCAAGCGAGCCGAGATGGGTCGGATCGCGGCCCAGCTCGCCGACCAGGTCGTGGTCACCTCGGAGGATCCCCGGGGCGAGGACCCCGAGGCGATCATCGAGGAGATCTGCTCGGGGGCGGTGGCGGCGGGCGCGGACCCCGGGGCGACGCTGCACCGGACCGCCGACCGGGACCGGGCCGTCCGCCTGGCGATCGGAGCAGCGCTGCCCGGCGACACCGTGCTCCTGGCGGGGAAAGGCCATGAGCGCAGCATCATCGGGGTGGCGGGTCCCGTGGCCTGGGATGAGCGGGGCTCGGCCGAGGCCGCTCTCCGCGATCTGCGGACGCTCTGATGGCGACCCGGGACGCGGCCACTAGCGGCGCGGCCGGGCAGGCGATCAGTCAACTGCGGGAGCTGCTCGGCGACCGGCTCAGCATCGACCAGGGAGCGCGGGAGGAGCACGGCCGAGACGAGTCCCATCACCGCCCAGCCCTGCCCGACGCGGTGGTTCGGTGCGACAGCACCGAGACCATCTCGACCACTCTGCGGGTGTGCAGTGCGCTGGGGGTGCCAGCCATTCCGTTCGGGGCTGGGACCGGACTGGAGGGCGGGGTGATCCCGACCCACGGCGGCATCACCCTCGACCTTGCCGCCATGGACCGGATCTCGAGGGTCGGGGTCGCTGACCTCGACGTGACGGTCGAGGCGGGGGTGACCCTGAGCCAACTCAACCGAAGGCTCGGTAGCGACGGTCTCTTCTTCCCGGTCGACCCGGGGTCGGATCCCACGCTGGGCGGGATGGTCTCGACCAGCGCCAGCGGCACCAACGCGGTCCGTTACGGGACCATGAAGGAGGACACCCTGGGGCTCACCGTGGTGCTGGCCAGCGGCGAGGTGGTGCGCACCGGCGGACGGTCTCGAAAGTCGGCCGCGGGCTATGACCTGACCCATCTCTTCGTCGGAGCTGAGGGCACCCTCGGGGTGGTGGCCAGTGCCACGCTGCGGGTCTTTGGCCTTCCCGAGACGGTCGCTGCCGCGGTGTGCAGCCTGACCGACCTCCACGAGACGGTGTCCGCCGTGATCGAGATGATCCAGTTCGGGATTCCCCTGGCCCGGATCGAGCTCCTGGACGAGGTCATGGTGGACGCGGTCAACCGCTTCAGTCAGCTCGAGCACCCGGTCTGCCCCACCCTCCTACTGGAGTTCCACGGGGGCGAGGCAGCCGTCGCCGAGCAGGTCGCCGAGGTCACCAAGATCGTCGAGTCGCACGGCGGCCGCCTCCAGTGGACGGCTTCGGCTTCCCAGCGCAACCGGCTCTGGGAGGCTCGGCACCATGCCCTGTATGCGGCCCGGGCGCTTCGCCCCGGCGCCAGCTGCTGGTCGACCGATGTCTGCGTGCCGATCTCCGCCCTGGCTGACTGCATTGCCGAGACCAAGGCCGACATCGCGCGCAGCGGGGTCCTGGCGCCGATCGTGGGTCACGTCGGGGACGGCAACTTCCATCTCTCGTTCGTCGTCTTCCCCGACGACGTGGAGGAGATGGCTGCGGCTCGAGGAGTCCACGATCGCTTGATCAGGCGGGCCCTGGCGATGGAGGGCACCTGCACCGGGGAGCACGGCATCGGCCTCGGCAAGGTCGGCTACCTCGAGGCTGAGCACGAGACCGGAGTCCGCCTGATGGCCCTGCTCAAGGCCACCCTTGACCCGAAGGGGATCATGAACCCGGGCAAGGTCCTCGCCAGGGCCACGCCATGAGCGGAAGGCCGCCTGCACCAAGGGAGTATCTGGCGGGCCTCCCGGGCTACGTCGCCGGGTCCGCAGCCCGGGGCAGCGACGGTGTCCCGGGAGCCAAGCTGTCCTCTAACGAGTCCCCCTACCCCCTTCCCAGGGCCATGGTCGACGCCATGGCCCTGGCCGCCGCGCAAGCCAACCGCTATCCGCTAGACGGCGGGGTTCTGACCGCGAGGCTGGCGGCCCGGCACTCGGTGCCGGAGGAGATGGTGATCGTCGCCGGGGGATCGCTGGAGCTCCTTCGAGACCTGCTCGCCGCCTACGCCGGGTTCGACAGCGAAGTCGTCTTCGGCTGGCGCTCGTATGAGGCCTACCCAATCCTGGTCCAGAGCGCCGGAGCCCGCCCGGTGCCAGTGCCCCTCAACGACTGGCGCCTCGACCTGGCTGGAGTCCTGGCGGCGGTGACTCCGCGGACCCGGCTGGTCCTGCTCGCCAACCCCAACAACCCGACCGGAACAGCATCGCGTCCGGCTGACCTGGAACGGTTCGCCACAGAGCTGCCTGAACGCTGTCTCTTGGTTCTCGACGAGGCCTACTGCGAGTACGGCGAACGCGACCTCGGGCCCCAGGGGATCGCCCTCGCCCTGAACCGTCCCAACCTGGTGGTCCTGCGCACCTTCTCCAAGGCATACGGCCTCGCCGGCACGCGGGTGGGTTGGGGGGTGGCCCACCCCCTGGTAGTCCAGACGCTGAAGCAGATCGCGCTGCCCTTCACTCTCACCGCGGTGGCTCAGGCTGGCGCGCTCGCGGCGCTCGACCACGAGACCGCACTCTTCGCCCAGGTCGAAGAGACGGTCAGCGAGCGAGCGCGCGTGGCCGGATCCCTGCGCACCGCCGGATACACGGTGCCGCACTCGGAGGCGAACTTCCTCTGGTTGCCTCTGGGCACTGGATCGCAGGCTTTCGCCGAAGCGGTCGGGACAGCGGGGATCAGTGTCCGGTGTTTCCCCGGCGACGGAGTCCGCGTGACCATCGGAACTCCGGCCGAGAACAGTCGCCTCCTGGATGCCGCCTGGTCGCTACGAGCCCAGACCCGGGATCGCGGAGGTGGCTAGAGGCTGCCCTTCGGCCGCTAGGGAAAGGGCGGCCAACGCTCGGAGGGCAGCACCCTGGCCCCAGGGCGACGGCTCGACGGTGAAGGTCTCGTAGCTGACGGGGTCCCAGTCGGGGAGGACGTCGGCGCTGACTCCCTGGAGGACTCCGTCCGCGTCGAGGGAATCCCAGAAGGCCCGGGTAGCCCGGCCGAGGGCGTCCCGACCTCTGGGGATGGCGCGGGCCTGGGGATGTAGCGCACCAGCAAGATAGAAGGGCGCCACCGACATCTCCAGTGGGAGATCGGGACGCCCCAGTACCGCAGTCCAGTGCCCGCTTCGATCCTGCGTAGCGTCCAGTAGTTCCAGCATCTCCTCCGCTAGGGCATTGAGCGGGCCCGGATCCACCAGGCCGTCGGCTAGTCCAACTGTGTCGAGGATGCCGAGCAGTGCCCAGCCGACGCCGCGGCTCCAGACCACCGAGTTGTTGCGGCCCCGAGTCACGTCGAACCACTGGGCCCAGCCCCCGGGGCAGCGAAGGAGGTCAAGAACCCGCCGGGAGATCAGAACCGCCCGTTCGGCTAGGGCCGGGTCGCGGCGAAGCCGGCCGGCGGCAGCGAGGGCGGGTGGGAGGTGGTAGACGGCGTCGATGCAGACCCCAAAGCGATAGCGGGCGAGGTGGGGCTCCAGGACAGGCACGTCATCGACCAGCAGCGGGAGACGGTCGACGGCGTCAAGAAACCGCTCCAGGGCTAGCTCGCTCAGCGCACCCTCGCCAACCAGGCGGACGATCGCCGCCCCCGGCGCCAGCACGTCCGAGAAGGCGACCGGAGTGAACTCCAACCAACGTTGCAGGAGGGCCAACACATGGCCGCGGGCCGGGGCCAGACCGGCGTCGTCGACCGCCAGGAGCCCATCGACGGCGATCGCATCGCCCCAGTACCAGCAGGCTAAGGGCCAGCGGCTGGTCCGCCCGGCGACCCTCGCCGCCATCTCCGTCATCTCCGTCATGATCCGATCCTAATCCTCGGGCACCGACCGAGGACGACCTTTGACATTTGACTTTCTGTCCTTGACATTGCCTACGCCCAAAAGTACAGTTGGGCTCCAGAGGGGAGGGCGAAGCGGATGGAACGATCATCAGCGCTGGCGACCGGTCCCGCTGTAGTCCCCGCCGGGCCTGAGCAGAGGCAGCCGCTGCCGCTGTCCTCGGTGACCGACCTCGTCTACGGACGGCTCCGAGCGATGATCCTGCGCGGCATGGCCCCAGGGACACCGCTGCGCCTCAACGAGTTGGCCTCGGAGCTGGGGGTGAGCACGACCCCGATCCGGGTCGCGGTTGAGCGACTCCGATCTGAGGGACTGGTCGTCCATCGCCGCGGCAAGGGCTCAAGCGTGGCTCCGCTGTCGGTCGCAGACCTGGAGGATATCTACGCCGTTCGGAACGGGCTCGAGGGAGTAGCGGCGCGACTGGGAGCACCCCGGCTCAGCGACGATGAAATCGGGGTGATGCGCCATTGCGCTGAGCGCCTCGGCCAGCTCGACCACTCTGCTTCACGTGATCGGAAGACTTATCTGGCGGTGGAGTGGGCGATGCACGAGGTCTGCTACGGGGCAGCCGGTTATCCCCGTTTGCTCCAGGAGATCCGCTCCTACCGCCACCAGACCGAGCGGTACTTCCGACTCGCCCTCGCCGAGGGCATCAACGCCCGGGATGACCTGCAGCACCAGATAGCGTTTTTCGAAGCCTGTGCGGGACGGGATCCGGCTGGCGCCGAGGCCCGGGCCCGAGATCTGCTCGAGTGGACTGTGGAGCGGGTGGCTGCTCTGCTGCAGGGGCTTCCCGACTGTCAGCCCGACGAGGAGCCGACGGGTGCCCCAGGGTGACCACGTTTGTCCTGGTCCACGGCCACTGGCATGGTGCCTGGTGCTGGAGCCGCCTAATCCCTGAGCTGGAGGCTGCTGGGCATCGCTGCATCGCCATCGAGCTACCGTGCACCCAGCGCGACGCCGGCGTCGCGGAGAACGCGCGGGTCATTGAGGCCGCGCTAGAGGGTACCGACGATGATGTCGTCCTGGTCGGGCACTCAGCGGGGGGCCTGACGATCCCACTCGTGGCACAGCATCGCCCGGTGCGGCATCTGGCCTTCCTCGCCGCTCTCTTGCCGATACCAGGGATGAGTCTGGGGCAGCAGTTCGATGAGGATCCCTCCATCATCGATCCCGACTTCCAGTACATCGACGACGGAGACGGGTTCTGCTCGATCGACCCCACCCTAGCACCGCGGTACTTCTACCAGGACTGCGACACCGGCGACGCTGCCTGGGCGACCGCCCGGCTGAGACCTCAGACGACCCTAACTATTACCGAGGCCACGCCTCTGCAGGAGTGGCCGGCGACCCCGCGCAGCTACATCATTGGCGACCTAGATCGGGTGGTCCGTCCGGAGTGGGCTGTTCGCGCCGCGCGAGAACGACTCGGCGTCGAAGCACTGGTCCTCAAGGGAGTCGGTCACTCGCCGTTCGTCTCGCAACCTGGACCGCTGGCGAGCCACCTGTCGAAACTCGCAAGCGGTCAATTCGTCGGTCCGGGAGCAACCGGGGCATGACCTGCGGCCCCGGTCAGAGCGCACCGTCAACCAAGGAGGGGGCCAGGCTATGAGTTCTAGAGCGCGCGGAACCGGAATCGAAGTGGAGCGCCGAGCGATCGACTACATCCCTGAGGAGGAACGGCGGGGCCACCCGAACACGCTTTTCACGCTGTGGTTTGCCAGCAACGTCCAGGTCACTGCCGTCGCAACCGGCGCGCTAGGAGTCGTTCTCGGGCTCAACCTCCTCTGGGCCATCCTCGCGATCCTGATCGGCAACTTGCTCGGCGGATTGTTCATGGCCTACCACTCGATCCAGGGCCCCAAGATGGGAATCCCCCAGATGATCCAGTCCCGGGCCCAGTTCGGAATGTTCGGAGCGATCCTTCCCCTGGTGGTGGTGGTCCTGATGTACGTGGGTTTCTTTGTCACCGGGGGTGTGCTCGGCGGCCAGGCTCTGGCCGCGCTGGTCCACCTCCCCACCATCCCCAGCATCATCGTCTGCGACGCGATCATCTTGGCGATCACCTGGGTTGGCTACGACCTCTTCCACGCCTATGACCGGGTCGTCGCCGTGCTCTCGGCACTCGTCTTCCTGGCCCTCCTGATAAAGCTGGCGACCATGGTCCCGGCCCACATGGCGTCTTCGGGAGTGACCTTTGGGACCGTTCTCCTGGCGATCTCCATCTTTGCTTCGTGGCAGATCACCTGGGCTCCCTACGTCTCCGACTACTCCCGCTATCTGCCCAGCAGCACGTCATCGCAGCACACCTTCTGGTTCACCTACCTCGGCTCGGCCGGGGGCGCCTGCTTTGTCATGATCGTGGGAGCGCTGGCCGCCGCCGTCGCTGAGGACAAGGTGCTGGCGAATACCCCGTCGTATCTGGCCAGCCTCTTCCCCAGTGTTGGTTGGCTCCTACTGGTGATCATTCTGCTCGGCCTCTTCGCGGCCAACCTGGAGAATTTGTATGGAGCGTTCCTGACCGCCTTCACCGGCATCTCGCCATCCGGCAAGCTGGCACCGGGCTTGCCGAGCCGGATTGTGACCACGACGGTGGTGGCGATCGTGGGAACGATAATTGCGATCGCGGCGAGCGCCAACTTTCTCACGAATCTCACCAACTTCATTTTGTTTTTGCTCTACTTCTTGATTCCCTGGACGGCCATCAACCTGACCGACTACTACTTCGTCCGCCACGGGCACTACGACATCGGTGAGATCTTTAAGACCGACGGTCGCTACGGGGTGGTCAATTGGGTGGCGGTCGGAATCTACGTCCTCACCATCCTGGTTGAATTGCCGTTCATGAACTCGTCATTCTTTGAGGGCCCCATCGCCAAGGACTTGGGAGGCGGAGACATCGCCTGGATCCTCGGCTTCCTGGTGGCGGCCGTCCTCTACTACATCTCCACCCGTCTCGGGACTCCCGAATCCCGGTTGTCGGCACCGAGCGGTGGGTAGTCCGGGCTTCGCCGGGGCGGCTAGGGGATGACCGCAGCGCAGGTGTCCCCGGTCGTCCTCGGGGTCGACGGCGTCAGCCCGGAGGCCGTCTCAGCCGTGGCCCGGGAGTGGGTCAGGGTGGAGATCTCGGCTGAAGCCAACCAGGCGATGGAGCGGGCCCGCGCGCTGGTCGAGCGCGCCGGGGAGAGCCCGGACCCGGTCTATGGCGTGTCTACCGGCTTCGGACTCCTGGCCACGACCCGGATCGAGCCGTCACGGCGATCGGCCCTCCAGCACGCCCTGATCCGGTCGCACGCGGCCGGGATGGGGCCTCCGGTTGAGGTCGAGGTGGTGCGGGCGATGATGCTGCTTCGGGCGCGCACCCTCTGCATGGGCCTCTCCGGGAGCCGACCCGCCGTCGCCCAGGGACTGGTCGACCTGCTCAACGCGAAGATCACCCCGGTCGTCCCGGAGCACGGCTCGCTCGGGGCCAGCGGCGACCTGGCCCCTCTGGCGCACATGTCTCTGGGGCTGCTGGGTGAGGGTCGGGCCCAGCTCGCCGATGGACGGACAGTGGCCGGAGACGTCGCCCTCAGGGGGGCGGGGCTCCGCCCGCTCAGCCTAGAGGTGAAGGACGGCCTCAGCCTGATCAACGGCACCGACGGGATGCTGGGAATGCTGGTACTCGCCCTGGCCGACCTGGCGGTCCTGCTCCCGACCGCGGAGGTCGCGGCGGCACTCTCGATCGAAGCGCTGCTGGGGACAGACCGCCCGTTCGCGGCCGAGCTCCATCGCATCCGGCCCCACCCGGGACAGGTCGCCAGTGCCTCCAACCTCCGCCGCCTCCTCACGGGCTCGGCCATCCTGGCGTCGCACCGCGAGTCCCCCCACCTGGTCCAGGACCCCTACTCGATCCGGTGCGCCCCCCAGGTGGTCGGGGCCGCCCGCGACACCGTCGAGTTCGCCCAGCAGGTGTCGGCGCGGGAGCTGGCGTCGGCCGTTGACAACCCGGTGGTACTTCCCGACGGCCGACTGGAGTCGACCGGGAACTTCCACGGCGAACCGCTGGCGTTCGCCTGCGACTTCCTCGGAGTGGCGACCGCCGAAGTGGCGTCGATCGCCGAGCGCCGGGTCGACCGGCTCCTCGACCCGGCCCGGTCCAACGGCCTGCCGCCCTTCCTCGCCCCCGAGGCCGGGGTCAACTCCGGCCTGATGATCGGCCAGTACACGGCGGCCGCGATCGTGGCCGAAAACCGGCGTCTGGCCGCTCCTGCGAGCGTGGACTCCATCCCCACCTCAGGCATGCAGGAGGATCATGTGTCAATGGGCTGGGGAGCCGCCCGGAAGCTGCGTCTGCTGGTCCTCAACCTCTCCCGGGTGCTGGCCGTCGAGCTCCTTGCCGGATCCCGGGCCCTGGAGCTGAGGCGACCCCTGGAGCCCTCTCCAGTGGACGCTGCCGTGGCCGAGCTGGTGCGGGAGCTGGGCGGCGGGCCCGGACCGGACCGATTTCTGTCGCCCGAGCTGGAGGCGGTCGCGGCCGCGGTCCGCTCCGGCGCGATCCTGGGCCGGGCCGAGTCGATCGCGGGCAGGCTCCGCTGAGCGGGCCCCGGCCGGTGCGGGCTCCTCGCGGCTCCGAGCTCAGCTGTCAGGGCTGGCCCCAGGAGGCGGCCCTGCGCATGCTGATGAACAACCTCGACCCGGAGGTGGCCGAGAACCCTGACCAGCTGGTGGTGTACGGCGGCTCGGGCCGGGCGGCTCGCTCCTGGGCTGCCTTCGACGCCATCGTCCGAAGCCTCCGCCGGCTCAAGCACGACGAGACCCTGCTGGTCCAATCTGGCAAGCCGGTCGGGGTCTTCCGGACCCACGAATGGGCCCCTCGGGTCCTGATTGCCAACGCCCTCCTCGTCCCCCAGTGGGCCAGCCAGGCGGAGTTCCGCCGGCTCGAGGCGGAGGGGTTGACGATGTACGGCCAGATGACCGCGGGATCGTGGATCTACATCGGCACCCAGGGAATCCTCCAGGGCACCTACGAGACCTTCGCCGCGATCGCCGCCAAGCGCTTCCAGGGCTCCCTGCAGGGGACCATCTCGCTGACCGCGGGCTTGGGTGGGATGGGGGGTGCCCAGCCGCTGGCCGTGACCATGAA
The DNA here is from genome assembly GCA_036521135.1 of Candidatus Dormiibacterota bacterium. Classification (GTDB taxonomy): domain Bacteria; phylum Chloroflexota; class Dormibacteria; order Aeolococcales; family Bog-877; genus Bog-877. The sequence continues at coordinate 11,791 of DATDII010000152.1, forward strand.
CGGCGGGGTGGCGATCTGCATCGAGGTCGATCCCGAGCGGATCCAGCGACGGCTCGACCATCGCTACCTTGACACCTGGGCGCCCGACCTCGACTCGGGGCTGGCGGCGGCCGAAGCGGCCAAGGCGGCGGGCCGGGCGGTCTCGATCGGTATCCTCGGCAACGCAGCCGAGCTGGTTCCTGAGATCGTGAGGCGCAGTTTCCCGATCGACGTGGCCACCGACCAGACGCCCGCCCACGATCCCCTGATGTACCTTCCCGAGGGACTGACCCTGCCTGAGGCAGCGGATCTCAGGATCGAGGATCCTGACGAGTACATCCATCGCAGCAGGGGCTCGATGGCCCGCCACGTGTCGGCTCTGGTGGAGCTCCTCGACCGGGGCGCGGAGGTCTTCGACTATGGCAACAGCCTCCGGGCCGAGGCCGAGCTGGGAGGCTGCCCACGCGCCTTTGACTATCCCGGGTTCGTGCCGGCCTATATCCGTCCCCTCTTCAGCGAGGGCCGAGGTCCCTTTCGGTGGGCGGCCCTGAGCGGTGACCCGGACGACATCGCGGCCACCGACCGGGCCGTCCTCGCCGAGTTCCCCGACAACGAGCCCCTCGCCCGCTGGATCCGGATGGCCGCGGAACGGGTCGCCTTCCAGGGGCTGCCGGCCCGGATCTGCTGGCTCGGCTACGGTGAGCGGGACCGCCTCGGTCTGCGCTTCAACGAAATGGTGGCCCGGGGCGAACTCAAGGCTCCGATCGTGATCGGCCGGGATCATCTCGACTCGGGCTCGGTCGCCTCGCCCTACCGCGAGACGGAGGCGATGCAGGACGGCAGCGACGCGATCGCCGACTGGCCGATCCTGAACGCCCTGCTCAACGTGGCCAGCGGCGCGACCTGGGTCTCGGTCCACCACGGCGGTGGGGTCGGGATCGGGCGCTCGATTCACGCGGGACTGGTCGCGGTCGCGGACGGCTCGGATCTGGCCGCCGAGAAGCTATCCCGCTGCCTGCTCAACGACCCTGGCACCGGGGTGATCCGCCACGCTGACGCCGGCTATCAGATCGCCATTGACACGGCCGAGCAGCGCGGCGTCCGGGTCCCGATGCGGGAGGGCTGATGTCCCTCTTCCTGGCCGAGCTCGCCTGGACCGGCACCCAGCTGGTCCCGCGGGTTCTGTTGGAGAGCGAGGGGGGGAGGCTGACACGTGCGGAGGGGCTGGGGATGGTCCCGGTACCCCAGGGGGCCAGGGTTCTCTCCGGGCTGACCCTGCCCGGGCTGGCCAATGCTCACTCCCATGCCTTTCATCGGGCGCTGCGCGGGCGGTGCCAGACGCCCGACCGGGGCGGGCGCGACTTCTGGGAGTGGCGCCAGCTGATGTACTCGCTGGCGGGATTCCTCGCTCCCGACCAGTACTTCGAGCTGTGCCGGGCGACTTTGGCGGAGATGGTCCTGGCCGGGATCACCGCGGTCGGGGAGTTCCACTACCTGCACCACCGGCCCGGGGGTCGGCCATATGCCCGCCCAGAGATGGAGGAGGCGCTGGTGGCGGCCGCCGGAGAGGCGGGCCTCCGGCTCACCCTGCTCGACACCTGCTATCTCCAGGGTGGTTTGGGCGGTGAGCCCCTGGACCAGTCCGCCCTCCGCTTTGCCGACGAGGACGCATCGGCCTGGAGCCGCCGTGCCGATCTCACCCCGGACTCCGACCGGGTTCGGCTCGGAGCCGCGATCCACAGCGTCCGGGCCGTCAGCCAAGACGCCATGAGGGTGGTCAGCGCCTGGGCAGCGGATCGCTCGGCCCCCCTACATCTGCACCTCTCAGAGCAAACTGCGGAGAACTCGGCCTGCCTGGCCGCGACCGGACTCAGCCCGACCGGCTTGGCGGCGGCCTGCGGGGTGCTGGGTCCGGCGACGACGGCCGTCCACGCGATCCACCTCACCGGGGACGACATCGCCCAACTCGGGGAGACGGGCACCCGAATCTGCGTCTGCCCCACCACCGAGCGCGACCTGGGCGATGGCGTCTGCCCGGCGGCCGAGCTCCAACTGGCCGGGAGCCCGCTCACGGTCGGGAGCGACAGCAATGCCGTGGTGGACCTGTTCGAGGAGGCTCGGGCGGTCGAGCTGAATCTGAGGCTGATCAGCGGCCGCCGAGGCCAGCTCAGCCCGGAGACCCTGCTCCGGGCAGCCACCGCCGAGGGCATGGCGGGGCTCGGCTGGGATGCGGGCGACCTCAGCGTCGGACATCTCGCTGACTTCATCACCCTGCAACCCTCCAGCACCAGGCTGGCCGGGGCCAGCGACCAGGACCTGCTCGCCCGAGTGGTCTTCGGCGCGACCGCCGCGGACGTCCACTCGGTGGTAATCGGGGGCGTCGAAGTGGTGCGGGACGGCCGGCACCTTCGCCTGGGCAGCGTCGCCGAGAAGCTGGAGCTGATCCTGGAGCGGATCGAGCCGGGTTGGAGCGCGGCCCGGACCGGAGCTCCAGGGTGAGGACGCTATTGGCCGGGGTCGGCCGGCTCTTCAGCTCCGAGGAGGAGACCGCCGACAACGTGGAAGTGCTGCTCGAGGGGGGGAGGATCGTAGCGATCGGACCCCAGCACACCCTGGCCGCAGACCAAGAAGTCGAGACCTACCCCTGCCAGGGGGCCCTGCTCACGGCCGGCCTGGTCGATGCCCACACTCACCCGATCTACCTCAGGCCCCGGCTGGAGGAGATCGCCGAGCGCTCGGCCGGGGCGTCCTACACGGACATCGCTGCCCGGGGGGGTGGGATTGGAGCCACGGTCCGGGAGACCCGAAGGGCGTCCTGGGACGACCTGGAGCAAGCCCTCCGGCGGCGGCTGCGCCGCTGGCTCGAGGACGGCACGACCACGGTCGAGGCCAAGACGGGCTACTGGCTCGAGCGGAGCGGCGAGCTACGGGCACTCGAGTTGCTGGCCCGTCTACGGGACGATCCCCGCCTGCCCCACCTGGTGGCGACCTTCCTTGGAGCCCACGCCCTCCCCGAGGAGTTCCTTGGCCGGCGCCAGGAATACGTCGACGAGGTGGCTCGGTGGTATCCGGCCGCGAAAGAGGTCGGCGCCTCCTTCGCCGACGTCTTCTGCGACCGCGGGGCATTCACCGTTGCTGAGACGGCCGAGCTCATGGGTGCCGCTCGGGAGGCCGGCCTGAGCCACCGGGTCCACGCCGACGAACTGGCCCTGACCGGAGCGACCCAGCTGGCCGTCGAGCAGAACGCGGCGTCCGCCGACCACCTGCTCCGGATCGGGCCCGAGGAGATCGGCCTTCTGGCGAGTTCCTCGACCGTGGCGACGCTCTGCCCAGTGACGGCGCTCGCTCTCGGGCAGCCACCGCCCGCCCGGGCACTGGTTGCGGCCGGAGTGCCCCTGGCGCTGGGAACCGATCACAACCCGGGCACGTCG
>DATDII010000153.1:0-5373 GCA_036521135.1 Candidatus Dormiibacterota bacterium
GGGAGGAACCTCCCCGCCTGGTGAGACGGTGCCTTCCAGCGCAGAGGCCGCCTCCGGGACGCGGCGCCGGCGGCGCCGCCCCCGGAGCCAGGTTGCCCAGGAGGTCGGCGAGCCTACCGGTCGCGGAGAGGCGGTCGGCGCCGAACCGGACCGCGGGTCAGAGGCGGCTCCCCTCGCTCCCGCGCCCCCGGGAGCGTCCGAGGAGGTATCGGGCGACGCCAGCCAGCGCAAGCGGACTCACCGTGGCCACCGCGGTGGGCGGCGGCGGTCGGGGAGACCGGCCAGCCCAACTCCATGAGGGTCAGCCGCCTGCTGGTGCAGGGGTTCAAGAGCTTCTCGGGCAAGGCCGAGCTGGAGCTCGGCCCGGGGATCACCGCGATCGTCGGCCCCAACGGAAGCGGCAAGTCCAACCTGGTCGACGCCATCCGCCTGGTGCTCGGGGAGACCAGCGCCCGGGAGCTGCGCGGGCAGCGGCTCGACCAGGTGATCTTCGCCGGAGGGGCCAGCCGGGCGCCGGTGGGCATGGCCGAGGTGAGCTTGGTCTTCGACAACGAGGACGGTCGGCTGCCGGTCGAGGACGTCGAGGTCTCCATCAGCCGCCGCCTCTTCCGCGATGGCAACAGTGAGTTCCGCCGCAACGGCCAGCGGGTCCGGCTGCGGGACCTGGGCCGCCTGCTCGACGCCACCGGCCTGGCCCAGGCGGGGTACGCGGTGATCGCCCAAAACGACATCGAGTCGATCATTCGCGCCTCGCCGGCACAGCGGCGGCACCTGGTCGAGGAGGCGGCCGGGGTGCGTGGCGCCCAGGCGCTGATCGATGACGCCGGGGCCCGGCTCCGCTCCCTGACCGACTGGCTGGAGGGCTCGGTGGGGCGACTGGCCGAGCTCCTGCCCCGGATCGAGTCCCTCCGCGAGGAGGCCGCCGCCGCCACCGAGGCGGCCTCATTGCGGCAGCGGCTGGGGGAGCTCCGGGGCAGCCTGGAGCGGGGGGCGTGGCTCGCGGCCCTGGCTGAGCTGCGCAGGCTGGAACGCCAGCTCCAGGGGGGCGAACGCCGGGTAGCCCAGCTCAAGGAGCAGGCCCAGCAGTTCCAGGCCACCTATCTCCTTGAGCGGGACCGGCTCCAGGCGATCGAGGCAGGCCGACTCCAGGCCGAGCGCCAGGCAGGGGCACTTGCCCTGACTGCCCAGCAGGCGGAGGCCCAGGTCGAGCGCTGGCGCGAGCGCGCCGAGCAGGCGGCTGAGGCGCGCTCGGTCGCGGCCCAGACGCTGGCCGAGGTCCGGGGCGACCTGGCGACCATGCCCGGGGCCAACCCGGACCGTCCCGGCGACCAGACCGCCCTCGAGGTCGGTCGGGGCAGGGTGGCTGCCGCCGAGCTTGAGCTGGGCCAGCTCCGCCAGGAGGTCGCTCGCAGCCGGGCCGAACTGGCGGCCGCCCAGGCCCTCGACCAGGAGCGGGAGAGGTCGGCGGCGGCCGGGCGGCGCTCCCGTTCCGAGCTGGAGGCGAGGCTGGCGGGTGCGGAGTCGTGGCGCACCCAGGCCAAGGCAGGCCTGGTTGCAGAGGAGGCGACCCGGGGCCAGCTCGCGGCGGAGCTTGCGCTGGAGGGCGAGGCCCTCCGGGGGCTGCGTCAGGCGGCCACCCGGGAGGCCGCCGCTCTCGATCGCGCCCAGAAGGCCGAGGTGGTCCGACAGCAGCTGGCCCAGAAGGCCGAGGAAGCCCTCTCCCGGGCCACGGTCACCCTCCGCGAGGCGGAGGCCAGGCTCGGCGCCCTGACCGCGGCGATCGGGGCCGCCTCGTTCTCGGCCCCGATCGCCGCCGCCGCGGCCCGGGGGGCAGCCCGGGTCCGCCGCCTCGCCGATCGGGTCCAGGCGGCCCAGCCGACGGACGCCGCGGCCGTCGAGGCTGGGCTTGGGATCTTGCTCCAGGCCCTGGTCGGGGACGAGGCGTCGGCTCGACAGGCGCTGGGGCTCGCGGGTGAGGTCGCCGAGGTCGTCTGCTGGCCACAGGGCGAGGAGGCGGTGGTGGCCAATCCGCCGCAAGGCTGTCGGCCCCTGGCCACGGCGGTGGTCGGCGAGCCGGCCACGCTGGCGGTGGTGGCTCGGGTCAGCCGGCTCGTCTGCCTGGCCGAGACGAGGGAGGCGGCGGCGCGGTGGCTGGCCCGGTTCCCCGATGGCCGGGCGGTGCTGGCCACGGGGACGGTGCTCGGGACCGGGCTCGAGATCACCCCGGCCGGCGCCGAGGGCGAGCTTCGCCGCATCGAGCAGAGGCGGGACGCCGAGCACCTGGTGCAGCGGCACCGGGGCGAGCTCGCCAAGGCGACCGAGGCCCTCGAGCGCGCTCGAGAAGCCCACGCCGAGCAGCGCCTGCTGGTGGACGGGAGTCGCCACCAGGCCACCTCGGCCCAGGCCCTGGCGACGGGCCGGCAGGCGGAGTTGGAGCGGCTCCAGGCCGAGCTCGCCCGCGCGGAGGCAAGGATCGCTGCCGTCCAGCAGGAGCTGGAAGGTCGGGAGCGGCAGAGCGCTCGAGACACGGAGGAGATGGCCCGCCTCGAGAAGGAGCTGAGGGCGCTGGAGGGATCGCGAGGCGAGAGCTCAGCGCGTGTTGAGGCCTGCTTGGCGGCGCTTGCCCAGGCCGAGGAGCAGGTGGTCGCAGCCAACCGGCGCCTGGAGGAGACCAGGGCCTCGATAGCGGGGGCTGAGGCGGACGCCCGCGCCTGGGAGCTGCGGGCGGAGGAGTTGGAGCGGCGCCAGGGCCAGCTCAGCGCCAGAGAGCGCAGCGCCATGGAGCGGATTCATTCCGCCGAGGCGAGCGCGCTCCAGGGCCTCCGCCAGCTCCGGGTCGCGCGGGGCCAGGCCGAGGCGGCCCGGGAGCAGCTCCAGCGCTCCGCCCAGGAGCGGGCCAAGGAGTCGGCTGGCGCGCCCGACCCGCTCCTCGAGCTGGGCCTGCTCGAGCGCAATCGGGCCCAGCAGGAGGCGGGGCTGAGCACCGCAACGGACCAGCTCGAGATGGTGCGCAGGGAGCTGGTCGCCCAGACCCACGAGGTGGAACGGCTCCAGGTCGAGGCCGAGGTCAGCGCCGGGGCCGCTCTCGAGCAGGAGGCAGGGCCCCCGACCGAGGACCCGGCCAAGGCCGCAGCCGAGATCGCGCGGACCGAGCGCCGGCTGGCCGCGCTCGGGCCGATCAACGAGCTGGCGCCCCGCCAGCTGGACGAGATCCTGGCGCGCACCGAGGGCCTGCGCTCGGCCCACGACGACTGCCTTGGGGCCAAGACCAGCCTGGAGGCGGTGCTCGAGCACCTCCAGGCCGCCAGCGGGCGGCGCTTCGACCGAACCCTGAAGGAGGTGACCCGAGAGTTCGAGCAGGTCTGGACCGAGCTCTTCGGGGGCGGCCGGGCGACCCTGAGTCCCACCTTGGGCGAGGCGGGTCGGCCGGGTGGGGTGGAGATGGAGGTCCAGCCCCAGGGCAAGCGGGTGACCGCGATGGCGCTCCTCTCTGGAGGTGAGCGGGCCCTGACCGCGCTCGCCCTGGTCCTCGCCCTGCAGCAGGTCTCGCCCAGCCCCTTCTACGTCTTCGACGAGGTCGACGCCGCTCTGGACGAGGCCAACATCATCCACTTCGCCGACCTGCTCCAGAAGCGGGCCGAGCGCAGCCAGTTCCTGGTCGTCACCCACAGCCTGACCACGATGTCGCGGGCGTCGGTGCTCTACGGCGTCACCCAGGACGGGGGCGGGTCGAGCCGGATCCTCTCGGTCCGGCTGACCGGGGATGGCCAGACGGTCGAGACCGCCGAGGAGAGCCAGCTCGAGCCGGCGGCCCACGGTGGCTGAGGCCGCCCCTCCCAAGCGCTCCCGCTGGTGGAGGCGGGCCCCAGGCCGTCTCGACCTTGTATCAGGCGGGCTCGGCCAGCAGCTCCGGGGCAGGCTCAGGCTCAGCCGGGGGGCGGGCGAGGAGGTCTACCAGGAGATCTTCGAGCTGCTCCTGGCAGGCGACTGCGGCGCCCAGGTCGCCGAGGAGCTAGTGGAGGGGCTTCGGGAGCGCGCCGGGCGGCGGCTGCGTGACTCGGACGACCTGCTGGCGGCCCTCCGCGAGGTGATGCTTGAGAGGCTCGGCCACGGTCAGCGCGAGCTGGGACTGGCCGGGGAGCCGGCGGTCTGGCTGGTGGCCGGGGTGAACGGCGCCGGCAAGACGACGACCGTGGCCAAGCTCGCCCGCCGGCTCCAGCAGCAAGGGCTCTCCCCGCTGATCGCGGCGGCCGACACCTTCCGGGCGGCGGCGATCGAGCAGCTGCGGCTGCTGGCGGCACGAACCGGCACCGACGTCGTCGCCCATCAGCTCGGCTCCGACCCGGCTGCGGTCGTCTTCGACGCCCTGGCGGCCGCCCGAGCCCGGGGCCGGGAGGTGGTGCTGGTGGACACGGCGGGCCGCCTCCACACCAAGCACAACCTGATGGAGGAGCTGGCCAAGATCCGGCGGGTGATCGCCAGCCAGGAGCAGGCGCAGCCCATCGAAACCCTGCTCGTCCTCGACGCCTACCTCGGCTCCAACGCCCTCGCCCAGGCGAGCGCGTTCGGGGCGGCGATCGCGCCGACCGGGCTCATCCTGACCAAGCTCGACGGGAGCGCCCGGGGCGGGTACGTCTTCCAGGTGGAGAGGGAGCTCCAGGTGCCGGTCAAGCTGGTCGGGGTGGGCGAGGGCGTCGACGACCTTGCCGACTTCGACCCGGCCGCATATCTGGACGCCCTGCTCGGCGAGGTCGATCCCGGGAACTGAACGCCAGCTCCCGATTTGCCGGGGCCCGGTCCGAGGGCTTACGGTGTCAAGGCTTTGACCTTGACAGTGACTGCGCTCGACCGGCTGGGCCGGGTTCGCCTCCTCGACCTCTACCGGCCGGCACTGACCGAGCGCCAGCAGGAGGCGCTCCGGCTTCACCTCGAGGAGGACTGGTCCCTGAGCGAGCTTGCCCGGGCCCTGGGGACCTCCCGCTCGGCGGCCCATGACCTGATCCGCCGGGGGCTGCAGCGGATGGAGGAGATGGAGGCCCAGCTCGGGGCTTGCCGGCGGCTGGAGGCGGCCGACCGGGAGCTGAACCGGCTGCGCCAGCGGGTGAGCCTGCTCGAGGGCCGGCTGGCGGTGATGGCCCCCTAGATGTTCGACACCCTGACCGACAAGCTGAGCCTGGCCTTCAAGCGCTTCACCGACAAGGGCCGGCTCACCCCCGAGGACGTCGAGCTCGGCCTGCGTGAGGTCCGGCTTGCCCTGCTCGAAGCCGACGTCGACTACAAGGTGGCCCGGAGCTTCGTCGACCGGGTCCGGGAACGGGCGGTCGGGAAAGATGTTCTCGAGAGCCTGACCCCGGGCCAGCAGGTGATCAAGGT
>DATDII010000154.1:0-12500 GCA_036521135.1 Candidatus Dormiibacterota bacterium
CGCGATGACCACGATCAAAAGGGGCTCGGAGGGGGTGAAGATGCTGGCCAGGAAGAGGAGCAGGAAGAGGGTGGGGATGGCGAGCATGGCGTCGACAGTCCTCATCAGGACGGTGTCGACCACCCCGCCCGAGAAGCCGGCGATGGCGCCCCAGATGACTCCGAAGCTGGTGGCCAGGAGCGCCACCACCAGGCCCACCACCAGGGTCGTCTGCCCGCCGACCATCAGCCGGCCGAGGATGTCGTAGCCGACATCATCGGTGCCGAGCAGGTGGCGCAGGCTCGGACCCTGGTCCTCGACAGCAAGGTTGGTCTGGATCTGGTTGGTGTGGTAGAAGACCGGCCCGAGGAAGCAGAAGAGGGCGAAGAAGACGACCACCACCAGGCCCAGGACCGCGAGCCGGTTCTGGGTGAAGACGGCCAGGACCAGCCGAAGTGGGCTGCTCCCTTCGGGAACCTCACCTCCCTCGATGCCGGTCGGGGCGGTGACCACCGCCTCCGGCTCGAGCGGGAGCCCGCCGATCACCGTCTCGCCAACCGGCCCAAGCGGCAACTCACGAGTAGCGCACCCGAGGATCGAATACGGCATAGAGGAGGTCGGCCAGGAGTGACCCGACCACCACGGCGGCCCCAACCACGATCGTCGTCCCCAGCATGACCGGGAAGTCGTCGGTAACCGCCGCATTCCAGAAGAGCAGGCCCATCCCGGGATAGTTGAAGAGGGCCTCGGTGATCAGCGCGCCGCTCAGGATCCCGGGCAAGCTCAGCCCGATCAGCGTGATGATCGGCAGCATCGCGTTGGGCAGGACGTGGCGGAAGAGGATCCGGGTCCGGGAGACCCCCTTCGCGCTCGCCGTCCGGACATAGTCCTGGACCAGGTTCTCGAGGATCGACGAGCGCATGTAGCGACTGAAGAGCGCGATCGTCACCAGGGTCAGGGTCAGGATGGGCAGGACCAGGTTGGGGATCTGGCTCATCAGGGGCGAGGCCGCGGTCGGTCCCGTCGAGGGCAGTAAGGGCAGGGTCTGGCTGAAGACGATGATCAGGATCGTCCCCAGGAAGAAGGTGGGCATCGAGTAGAACAGGAACGAGGCCCCGGTCAGGGCGTAGTCCTCGGGCTTGTTGCGCCGGACCGCCTGGTAGATCCCGGCCGGGATGGCGACCAGCAGGGCCAGCACCGTAGAGACGCCGACCAGGATCAGGGTCCGGGGGATGTTCTCCGCCAGCAGCGAGTTGACGCTCTGATTCTCCTTGTAGGAGAACCCGAGGTTTAGGTGGATCAGCTGGTTGACCCAGTCGATGTACTGCACCGGCAGCGGCTTGAGGAGCCCGTAGCGCTGGTCGAAGGCCAGGATCTGGGCCTTGTTGGCGCGCAGGCCGAGCACCGCCTTGGCCGGGCCTCCCGGGAGCAGGTGCAGGAGGATGAAGACGATGATCGACACGCCGAAGAGCACCACTATCGCCTGGATCGTTCGCCGAATCAGAAAAGCTCTCATGGACTTGAAGCCGGGGTGGCGCGCCCCTCCTGGTGCCGAGCCGGGCTGACTCTGTCGGCCCCATAACCTACCAGCCGCGGACCGGCGCCCGGGGCGGGTGGCGCCAGTAGCTCAGGCGGGCCCCTCCGGCGGGCGGCAAACCCGCCCCGACCATCCTCGGGCTGGCCTGCGGCTTGGGCGGGGAGGGCAGGACGGCCCTCCGTCGCCGGTCGCCTCCTTCAGGGCGGCGAGCTAAGGGGAGTGGCTGGATCGGGGCGGCCTATAGCCTACAGGCAGATCCTCTGCTATCCTTCCCCGAATTGAGGGCGGTCGGGGCGGCCGGTGGACCTCCTCCGGGGCCGCTCCCAACCAAGGCGGGAATGCCTGTGCGAGTCATGACGACCCTGTTGCGCAAGCGGTGGTGGCTGACGGCAGCCCTCTTCGGGCTCGCCATATCGCTCTCGGCCTCGGTGATGACCCAGGCCTCGGCCAGCGGCTCCAAGAATGGCGGGACGGTCACCTTCGCCCAGGAGATCGGGGCCCCGCCCACCTACATCTTCCCGCTCGAGGACGGCGCCAACTCGGGCAATAACAACATCACCTACCTCCAACCGCTGATGTGGCGGCCCCTCTTCTGGTTCGGCCACAGCAACAGCGACCTACCCACCATCAACTACTCCTTGAGCCTGGCCAAGGCTCCGACCTGGAGCAACGGCGGCCGCACCGTCACCGTCAATCTCAACCACTACCTGTGGTCGAACGGCACCCCGGTGACGACCCGCGACGTCGAGTTCTGGATGAACCTGCTCAAGGCGAATGAGGCCGACTACGTGGGCTACGCCCCGGGCTGGTGGATGGACGAGATCAGCAGCATTGCCTACACCTCGTCGACCCAGTTCAGCATCACCTTCAACGGCGTGTACAGCGAGTCCTGGCTGATCGACAACGGGCTTTCCGAGATCACCCCGATCCCCCAGTACGCATGGGACAAGACCTCGGCCGGAGGCTCGATCGGCGACTACGACCGCACCACCAGCGGTGCGACCGCGGTCTACAACTACCTCAACAGCCAATCGACCAGCCTCTCGACCTGGGACACCAATCCCCTCTGGCAGGTGGTCGACGGGCCCTTCCGGCTCCAGCCCAACCATGGATTCGACCCCACCACCGGCCTGGTGGTGATGGTCCCCAACAAGGACTACTCGGGGCCGATCAAGCCCAAGATCTCCAAGTTGGAGGAGCTGCCCTTCACCAGCGGCACCGCCGAGATCGACGCTGTCCTGGCCGGGCGGGTCGACTACGGCTACGTCCCCTTCACTGACCTCAACCTGAAGAGCCGGCTCGAGAAGTCCGGCTACCGGATCGACACCTGGCTCGACTGGGGCTTCACCTCGGTCGGGCTGACCTTCCCCAACCGTCAGGTGGGCAGCGTGCTGGAGCAGCTCTACGTCCGCCAGGCGATGCAGCACTTGATCAACGAGCCTGAGTACATCAAGAAGATCTTCGACGGCTACGCCGAGCCCACCTACGGTCCGGTACCGGTCTACCCCAAGACCGAGTACGTCAGCAGCTACGTCAGCAAGAACCCGCTGCCGTACGACCCCTCGGCCGCCAAGAAGCTCCTCACCGAGCACGGCTGGCACGTCGTCCCCGGCGGGACCAGCAGCTGTGCCCACCCGGGGACAGGCGCCAGTGAGTGCGGCGCCGGGATCGCCAAGGGCACCGCTCTCAAGCTCAACATGCTCTACAGCAGCGGGAACCTCGACTACACCGACGAGATGGAGGCGATGCAGAGCAGCTTCTCTGCGGCCGGGATCCAGCTGGTGCTCAAGTCCGCCCCCTTCGACTCGGTTCTCACCGACGCCTACTCCTGCGTCCCCGCCACCGGCAGCGGCTGCGGCTACGGCCTCGAGTACCTCGGCTCACCGAACTGGACCTACGTGCCGGTCTACTACCCGAGCGGCGATCCTCTGATCGAGGACACCGGGATCGTCTACCCCGGCGACCCCGCCTTCGTCAACACCATCCTCAACCTGATCACCACGAGCCACGCCCAGCCGGGCCTGCCCGGGCTGCACGCTTACGAGAACTACGTCGCCAAGGAGGTCCCCTACCTCTGGATGCCCAATGCGGCCTACCAGATCTCGGTGATCAGCAACAAGCTCAAGGGGATCACGGCCCAGGACACGACCGGCCACATCTACCCGGAGAACTGGATCCTCGGCGGCTAGTCGAGCGACCAGCCCGAGCAGAGCCCTAATGAGAGCCCGGCCTCAGCCGTCGGGCTCTCCCGGCGCCTCAGCGCGGTTGCGCCAGCTACGGCGCCGCGCCGGCAGGGGGCGAGGCTGGGTCGAATGCGCGCACTGGCACAGCGAGGTCCCGCCGGCACGCGTGGGGATGCAACCGGGGTGGTGACGGAGGCGGTCCTCGAGGCCGCCTACGCCGACGTCGACCGGGTGTTCAGCGCGGCGCTCGAGCGCTACCGCGTCCCCGGGATCGCCTACGGGGTCGTGCTCGGCAGTGACCTGGTCCACAAGGGCGGGGTCGGGGTCCGTGACCAGCGCACCTCGGCGCCGGTCGGGGCGGACTCCATCTTCCGGATCGCGTCGATGACCAAGAGCGTTACCGCCTGCTGCGTGCTCATGCTCCGCGACCAGGGCCTCCTCGCCCTCGACGACCCGGTCGCCAAGTACGTGCCCGAGCTGGCCGAGCTGGCCCTGCCCACCAGGGACTCGGTGGCGCCGACGGTGAGGCAGCTCCTGACCATGTCGGTCGGCCTGGTCGAGGACGATCCCTGGGCCGACCGCCACCTGGCCATGTCCGAGACCGAGCTCAGCTCGCTGCTCGCTGAGGGGATCCCCTTCGACTGGCCCTCCGGACTCGTCTTCGAGTACTCGAACCTCGGCTACGCGGTTCTGGGCCGGGTGGCGAGGTCGGTCGCCGGGGTGTCGCTGATGGAGCTGGCCTCGGCGCGGCTCTTCGGGCCCCTGGCGATGCCCGACACGCTCTGGGATGCGACCGCGGCCGATCCGGAGCGGATCGCGCGGGGATACCGCTGGGAGGGCGAGCAGCTGGTCGAGGAGCCTCCCCTGGCCAACGGGGCGTTCGCCCCCATGGGCGGACTCTGGACCACGGTCGACGACTTCGCCCGCTACGTGGCCCTCCATCTTGGTGCCTGGCCGGCCCGGGATGACCCCGAGGTGGGGCCTCTCCGGCGCAGCTCGCTCCGGGAGATGCAGCAGGCGGCGAGGTTTGGCCCGGCCCCTGACGCCAAGTCTCCCTGGCTGCCGATGGCCGGATATGGCTTCGGGCTGATCGCCGGGGAGACGGCCAGGGACGGCCGCGTCGTCTGCCACAGCGGCGGGCTGCCCGGCTTTGGGTCCCACGTGCAGTGGCTGCCCGACGTCGGCGTGGGCGTGTTCGCGTTTGGCAATCTGACCTACGCGCCGATGCGGGTGGTGGTCGGCGAGGCCATCGACCAGCTCGCCGCGACCGGGGGGCTGACCCGGCGCCCGGCGCCGGCGCCGAGCGCGGCGCTGACCGCTGCCTTCGAGAAGGTGCTCCGCCTCTACGAGGCCTGGGACGACGACCTGGCGAGGGAGCTGGCGGCCGACAACCTCTACCTGGATGCGCCGGCGGCGAGCCGGCGCTCGGACTTCGAGCGTCTGCGCCAAGAGCACGGTGCCTGCATCGAGGCCGAGCAACCGGCCCCCTCGGGCGCGATGCGGGGAACCTGGCGGCTGCGCTGCGCTAACGGGGCGGTCGAGGTTACCATCTGGTTGGCGCCGACCGTCCCGCCGTCGGTGCAGGTCCTCCGTCTGACCTCGGTCGCGGCGGTCGCCGCGGACCGCCCGGCTGACTGAGCGCCGCCGTCGCAGGTGGGTGTAGGGAGGACCGCTGTCTCTGCTCCTCAGGCTGTTTCGGGGGCGCCCTCTACTGGCCGTCGCGCATGATCGCACCTCACTTCCACGGCGCCTCGCGGCCGGTCGTGCCCGGCCGGCCATCTGGTCCTGACCCCTTGAGCCGGAGGGCGGGCAGCCCCGCCCGCCAGGTGGGCTAGCTCGTGGGCCAGACCGAGTCGGAGCGGGACCCCGGGGGCGCTGATCAGCGCTTCCGGGCCCTCTTCACTCAGGAGTGGGAGTGGCGCCTGCGCCAGCTGCCAGACGGCGAGGATGGCCAGCTGCCGATCGCCGACCACCTGCCCCACGTCGACCCGGGCACCGAGGAGACGCGGCTCAACTACTGGGAGGAGATCCTGGCCGAGCTTGACCGCATCCCCCGGGCCGAGCTCGCGCCTGCCAACCAGACCAGCTTCGACGTCTACCGGGCCCAGCTCGAGGTCCTGCTCGCCCGCCAGCGCTTCCGCCAGTTCGAGATGCCGGCCAACTCCGACAGCGCCTTCTGGACCGACCTTGGCTACACCGCTCGCCGCCGCTTCGACGAGGCGGCCGACTACGAGAACTGGATCAGCCAGATGGAGGACCTCCCCCGCTACTTCGAAGAGCAGAAGGAGGAGATGCGCGCCGGCCTCCGCCGCGGGTTCACGCCGCCCAGGGTGACCCTGGGCGGCCGCGACGCCTCGCTCACCGGGGTCCTCACTGCGAGCCCGGAGGAGAACCTCTTCTACACCCCCTTCCGGGACATCTCGCCTTCGGTGCCCAGGTCGGCCCACGCCGACCTCCGCCGGCGGGCGGCGGAGGTGATCTCGGCCAAGGTCCAGCCCGCCTACCAGCAGCTCCTCACCTTCTTCCAGGAGGAGGACCTGCCCGGGACCCGCACCACCCTGGCCGCCAGGGAGCTGCCTGACGGCGAGGCCTACTACGCCTCGCTGCTGCAGGAGTTCACCACCCTCGACCTGACACCGGCTCAGGTCCACGAGATCGGATTGGCCGAGATCGAGCGGCTTGAGGTCGAGATGAGCGAGGTCGTCCGCGAGGTCGGCTTCGGCGGCGGGCTGGCGCAGTTCCTGATCCATCTTCGCGAGGACCCCCGCTTCTACGCCAAGACCCCAGCCGAGCTGCTCAGCCATGCGGCCTGGATCGCCAAGGTCTTCGACGGCAAGGCGTCGCGCTACTTCGGCCGCCTGCCCCGGCGGCGGTTCACGATCCGGCCCGTCCCCGACGACCTGGCGCCCTTCTACACCTCCGGCCGGGGCGGCCCGGACGAGTACCTGGTCAACACCTACGACCTGGCCCACCGGCCGCTCTACAACCTGGCCGCCCTGACCCTGCACGAGTCCGCTCCGGGGCACTCCTTCCAGATGTCACTGGCGCTGGAGGAGACCTCCCTGCCCGACTTTCGCCGCCACACCTACATCTCCGCCTTCGGCGAGGGCTGGGCCCTGTACTGCGAGTGGCTGGGGGTGGAGATGGACATCTACGAGACCCCCTACCAGCGCTTCGGCATGCTCGGCTACCAGAGCTGGCGAGCCGCTCGGCTCGTGGTCGACACCGGGATCCACACCATGGGCTGGACCAGGGCGAGAGCGCTGGAGTACCTCCAGGACCACACCGCCCTGCCTCACCATGAGGTCGAGACCGAGATCGACCGCTACATCGCCATGCCGGCCCAGGCGCTCGCCTACTACCTGGGCGAGATGCGGATCCGGGAGCTCCGGAGCCGGGCCGAGTCGGCGCTCGGGAGCTCCTTTCGCCTGCCCGCCTTTCACGACACGGTGCTCCAGCTCGGGTCGGTGCCCCTGGCGGTGCTCGATCGCCGGATCGACCAGTTCATCGCCGAGGGCGGTCACTCCCCCTACGCCTCCGACGGCTGAGGGAGGGCCGCGGCTCAGGGGCCGCTTGGCAGTAGCGTCTGATCTCCGCGCCGGAGGGCGGCGCTATGATCGGCGCGCCGAGTTGGAGGTGGCGGGAGCGCCCGGACAAAGGCGCGCCCTCAGGTCCGGTGGGAGTGGGTGATCTGTCCGAACTGCCAGGCTGAGAACCGTGCCGGCCGGAAGTTCTGCGCCCAGTGCGGGGCGGCGCTGGCCCAGGCCTGTCCCGCCTGCGGCGCCGCCACCGACGACGACTCCCGCTTCTGCGGGGAGTGCGGGGTTGCCCTGGGCCCGGCCCTGGTCGCCCCAGCCAGCGAGCCGGCGCCGGAGCCGACCACCGAGCGGCGGCTGGTATCGGTGCTCTTCGCCGACCTGGTCGGATTCACCGCGGTCGCCGAGGGCCGCGATCCCGAGGATGTCCGCGAGCTGCTCTCTGCCTATTTCGAGCGGGCGACCCAGGTGATCCAGAACTACGGCGGGACGGTTGAGAAGTTCATCGGCGACGCGGTGATGGCGGTCTGGGGGGCTCCCGTCGCCCAGGAGGACGATCCCGAGCGGGCGGTCCGGGCCGCCTTGGAGCTGGTGGCCGCGGTGGGCCAGCTGCCCCAGGACTCCGGCCCCTCGGGGCTGACCTGCCGCGCCGGCGTCCTGACCGGTGAGGCGGCGGTCAACCTCGGTGCCCGGGGCCAGGGGATGGTCGCCGGGGAACTGGTCAACATGGCCTCCCGGATCCAGGCCACGGCCGCACCGGGGACGGTCTTCGTAGGCGAGTCGACGATGAGGTCGACCCGGGCCTCGATCGTCTACGAAGCGTCGGGCGAGCATGCTATGAAGGGCATCTCAGAGCCGGTTGCGGTCTGGCGGGCGCTGCGGGTGGTGTCGGGGATCCGGGGCGCCCTCCGATCGAGCGGGTTGGAGGCTCCCTTCGTGGGCCGGGACCGTGAGCTTCGCCTGGTCAAGGAGCTGCTGGCAGCTGTGGCTGAGGAGCACCGCGCCCACCTGCTCTCGGTCACCGGGGTGGCCGGGATCGGCAAGACCCGACTCGCATGGGAGCTGTTCAAGTACGTGGACGGGCTCAGCGAGGGGATCTGGTGGCACCGGGGACGCTGCCTCTCCTACGGCGAGGGGGTGACCTACTGGGCGCTCGCCGAGATGGTCCGGATGCGGGCCGGGATCGAGGAGGGCGACGATCCAGCCACGGCCCGGCAGAAGCTGGCCTCGGTGGTCGAGCTCCACCTGCCCGAGCCCGAGGAGCGCCGGTGGGTGGAGAGCCGACTGGCCGACCTGCTCGGGCTGCACCAGCTTCCGACGCGGGAGGCAACCGACCTCTTCGCCGCCTGGCGGCTCTTCTTCGAGCGCCTCAGCGACGCCAACACCACCATCTTGGTGTTCGAGGATCTCCAGTGGGCCGACTCGGCCCTGCTCGACTTCATCACCTATCTGATCGACTGGTCGCGCAACCACCGGCTCTTCATCGTGACCCTGGCCCGGCCCGAGCTCTCCGAACGCCGGCCCGACTGGGGCGCCGGAAGGCGGGCCGCCACCGCTCTCTACCTGGAACCGCTCGGCCCCAAGCGCATGGAGGCGCTCCTCGATGGCCTGGTCCCGGGGCTGCCGTCGAGGGTCCGGGACCAGATCCGGGTCCAGGCGGAGGGCATACCTCTCTATGCGGTCGAGACGGTCCGGATGCTGCTCGACCGTGGCGTCCTGCTCCAGGAGGGCGATGTCTACCGGCCGGTCGGCGCGATCGAGGACCTGGAGGTGCCCGAGTCGCTCCAGGGCCTGATCGCCGCCCGCCTTGACGGCCTCAGCCCAGAGGAACGTGCCCTGCTCCAAACAGCGGCCGTGGTTGGCAAGGCGTTCACGGCAGCCAGCCTGGCCCAGCTGAGCGGGGGCAAGGAGGAGGAGCTGGAGCCGCTGCTCTCGGCCCTGGTCCGCAAGGAGATCCTTGGGATCCAGACCGATCCTCGGGCGCCGGAACGAGGCCAGTACACCTTCCTCCAGGACCTGGTCCGCCGGGTCGCCTACGGCACGCTCGCCCGGGCCGAGCGTCGCAGCCGCCACCTCCGCGCCGCCGAACTGCTCGAGGCCAGCCGGGCGGCCGGGGAGGAGGAGATGCTCGAGATCATCGCCTCCCACCTCCGGGAGGCCTACCAGGCAGCTCCCGACGCCGCCGACGCGCCCGAGATCCGGCGCCGGGCGGGCAGGGCGCTGGCCGGCGCCGGCCGACGGGCCGCCTCGCTTGGCGCCAGCCCTGAGGCCGAGCGCTTCCTGGCCGAGGCCGCCTCCCTTGCCGAGTCCCCGGCCGCCGCCGCCCAGCTTGAGGAGGAGGCGGGGATGATGGCCCTTCAGGCGAACCGGCTGGACGCCGCCGGGGAGCACTGGCAGCGGGCCGCCGACGGCTATCTGGCGAGCCTGGCGCCCCGGGAGGCGGCTCGGGTGGAGGTGCGCCGGGCCGAGATCGATTGGCGAACAGGCCAGGTCGAGACCGCTCTGGCGCGGACCCAGGCCGCCTATCGCCAGCTGAGCGATGGTCCCGACGACGCCGACCTCGCCCGGGCCGCGGCCCAGTTGGCCCGCTGGCACGTCCTCGCCACCAACTTCGACCTGGCCGCGGCTCCTCTGGAGCGCGCCCTCGAGCTCTCGGGCGCGTTCGACCTGCCCGAGGTGCTGGCGGAGAGCCTCAACACCAAGGCTCTGGCACTGCGGCACGCCTCCCGCCGGGAGGAGGCCATCGTCGGTCTCCAGGGTGCGGTCGCCCTAGCCCTGGCCCGGGACCTGCCCAGCGCCGCGCTCCGGGCCGCAAACAACCTGCTGGAACTGCTGATCCAGTTCGACCGCCACGGCGATGCCCTGTCGCTCAGTGAGCAGTTCCTGGCCCTGAGCCGGCGGGTCGGTGACCGCCTCTACGAGGTCGCCTTCCTTGGCGACCAGGTGAGATCGCGATTCGTTCTCGGTGAGTGGGATCAGGCCCTCCAGCAGGGCAGCCTCATGCTCACCCGGGATCGCGACGTCGAGCAGCAGTTTGAGGACATCTCCTTCGCCCTGACCGCGATGGTCCCGATCCATCTCGCTAGGGGCCAGCTCGCCCAGGCCGACGCGGTCATCGAGCAGTTTCGTGACCACGAGACCGCGCCCCACCCGATCCTGCGCTATCAGCTGGCCGTCGGCGAGGCGAAACTCCTCGCCGCCCGGGGTCAGTGGAGCGATTCCCTGGCCGCCGCCCGCCGGGCTCTGGCTGAGAGCGCTCGGGTGATCGAGGAGACTTCTGAGGACACCCCCGCCATGGTAGACGCGATCGAGGCGGCGTTCGCCACCGGGGACCTGGACTGGGTCGGAGAGCGGCTGGGCCAGTTGGATCGGCTCAGGCCAGGCCAGCTCCGGCCCTCGCTCAAGGCCCACA
The DNA here is from genome assembly GCA_036521135.1 of Candidatus Dormiibacterota bacterium. Lineage (GTDB taxonomy): Bacteria > Chloroflexota > Dormibacteria > Aeolococcales > Bog-877 > Bog-877. Next base: position 10,648 of record DATDII010000154.1, read on the forward strand.
GGGCCCGACTGCAGGCCCGGCTCGACGGCCAAGGGGGAGATCTCTCGGCCGCCCAGGCCGGCTATGCCCAGGCGGCCCAGCGCTTCCGCGAACTGCGCCACCCGTTCCCGCTGGCTACGACCCTGGTCGAGGCGGCTGAGCTGCTCCGGGACCGGGCGAAGGTGGAAAGGGCCGCCGAGCTGGTGGGGGAGGCGCTCCCGATCCTGGTGCGACTCCGGGCTGAGCCCTGGGTAGAGCGGGCACGCCTAGCGGGGAGGCCGGCCTCGGCGTCGGCTCACCAGGTGGCGAGCTAGGCCCATCTGGGGCCGGGTTCGCTGGCGTCGCCAACTGACTTTTCTGTAACGAGGGAGCACAGGCCCGGCGCCCCGCGGATCTCGTGTTGGCCGGCTCGGCCTGGGCTCCGCTTGCTCGGGTCAGCTCCGGGGCGCCTGTCCCGCCGCCTCCTCGACCCGGCGCCGATAGTCCGCCCGCGTCGGTTGCTGAAACGCTGGCTCCGGCTGAGCCACGCCAGTGCGGTCGGCCTGGTCACACCGGCCTCGGTGCATGGTTAGCAGGCGGGCCCGCGACGGCTCGAGCCCGGGCTCAGCACCCGGAGGCGGCCATCGATTGGACGTGCCCATTGGCTACGAGCAGACGACCGCGGACCGCGGCCGAGGCCCATTCCGGACGGAGCTAGTCGAGGCCCGACGCCAGATTCAGGGCTCTAAGGTCGTCCAGATGGGCCAGGAGATGCCCGAACGGGTGATCCTCCGCTCCGAGCACGCCGCCCACAACCTCGCCCAGCTCCTCGGGAGGATCGTCACCGAGAGCCATCGGCCTTGTCCAGGTTTCGGGAGGCAGCTCGGAGATGGTCTGGATCAGCCGGGCGTGAGTCGCCGTGGCTCCCGAGCGGAGCGCCTCCAGGCTGAGCTGTCGCTGGCGCTCCACCATATCCTGGTTGATCTGGTCGATGTCCCCGCTCGGCGGTGGTGGCTTGCGACCCGAGATCGCATCCGCGATGGCGGCGAGCGCGAGCTCCTCCCAGCTCATGACGTGCCCGACCAGGTCTCGGAGCGACCAGTCGCCGTCGCCTATGGTGCTCCGCCGTTCCCAGTCGGCGCTGGCGAGCGAACGGAGCAGCTCCTGGTATTGCTCGTCGAGGCGCTCCAATTCAGCCACCGCGTCCGCCTGGGAGGTACCCACCGTCAAAAGCTTAGCCAATCCCACCTGGCCCAGGACCCTCGGATGCCGGACCGAGGACTCGGCCCCGCCCTTCGGGCCCCTGGCCCCAGCCGCGGCGCTGCCGATCTCAGGTGGTGTTGTGTTCCGGCTTCGTGGGAGCCGGGATCCCGTTCCAAAGAGGCGTCCACCGCCCCCTTGAGGCCGGTGGGTCACCCTCCTGACCCACCACCGCGTTGAGATCAGCCTTGACCTGGGGTGAGATGGGGTCTATACTTCACCGTCCGCGTCGGGTCCTCGGGACCCGGCGGCTGGCCAGCCATCGAGGCCGGTTCGGCCTGCTCCTTGACAATTGAAGAGTGGAGACGATTCTGCGTCCACATGCCCCTACAGGAAGGGGCCCAACAAATTCTTTGCAACCATCCCGACTTCGGTCGGGTTGGTAATGACGGAGAGTTTGATCCTGGCTCAGGATTAACGCTGGCGGCGTGCCTGACACATGCAAGTCGAACGAGGCCGCAAGGCCGAGTGGCGGACGGGTGAGTAACACGTGACCAACCAACCTCGAAGTTGGGAATAGCTCTGCGAAAGTAGGGGTAATACCGAATGTGGCCCAGGGCGGGCATCCGCCTTGGTCTAAAGATTCATCGCTTCGAGACGGGGTCGCGGCCTATTAGCTTGTTGGTGAGGTAACG
>DATDII010000155.1:0-14213 GCA_036521135.1 Candidatus Dormiibacterota bacterium
CTTCCACACGTTCAATGCGCTCCAGGAGGTCAACCGCCAGATCGTGATCAGCAGCGATCGCCCTCCGCGGGAGATCCCCACCCTCGAGGACCGCCTCCGGACCCGATTCGAGGGCGGGCTGATGGCCGACATCCAGCCCCCTGACTTCGAGACCAGGCTGGCGATCTTGCGGAGCAAGCTGGACCCGGCCCAGAACCCCCTTGGCGAGGAGGTCCTCTCATTCATCGCCTTCAAGATCCAGAAGAACATCCGTGAACTGGAGGGGGCCTTGATTCGGGTGCTCGCCCATGCCTCCATCTCCGGCGGAGAGAGCCCCTCCCTGAGCCAGGTGTCGGAGATCCTCCGCGACATCATCCCCTCGGCCGACACCAAGCCCCTCTCCGTCGACTTGGTCCAACAGGTGGTCGCCGAGTACTACGGCATCTCGGTGGACGAGATGCGGAGCAAGCGGCGGGACAAGCACATCGTCTTCCCCCGCCAGGTGGCTATGTTCCTGATCCGGGAGGAGATCGCCATGAGCCTGCCGGCGATCGGCCAGGTCTTCGGCGGTCGGGACCACACCACCGTCCTTCACTCCTACGAGAAGATCTTCAACGAGGCCAAGGAGGACCCTCGGGTCTCCGACGACGTCGCCCGCCTCCGGGAGCTCCTCCTGTCGCGGTAGGGCGGGATCAGCACACCTTTTCCAGTGTCCCCTGTTGGCCGGCCAGCCCCCGCCGTGGACAACCCCCGGCTCGGTCCAGAAGCTCGGCCGCAGGCCCTGGCGCGGGCTGGCTTTCCACAGTCTGTCCACCGCCCTTCCGAGTTCAGCTTCGATCGGTTTCCCCAACCTTCACTCCCCTACTATGGCTACGGATTTACAGACACCTACCAAGAGCTGCCCTGGGGTGTTGAAAGGGAAGGTGGAGAGCTCTTGAAGCGAAGGAGGCCCATTCAGTGAAGTGCACGATCTCGCCCCAGCAGTTGGGAGCGGGGCTGAACTCCGTCAGCCGCGCCGTCTCCAGCCGGGTGACTCTGCCGATCCTCAACAACGTGCTGGTCGCGGCCAAGGGAGGATATCTGGAGCTCACCGCGACCAATCTCGATCTCACCATCCACCACTCCCTGGCAGCGGAGGTCGAGGAGGAGGGGGAGGTCACAGTTCCGGCCCGGATGCTCTCCGAGTTCATCAGCGCCCTGCCAGAGCAGCCGCTGCGCTGGCAGTTGGATCAGCCACACCAGACCGTGGGGCTGCAGAGCGGCCGCTTCGACGCTCACATTCGCGGGGTGGATGCCAAGGAGTTCCCACCACTCCCGGACGTGTCCGACGGGGACACGGTCGAACTGGATCCCCAGGTGCTGCTGACCGCCATCGATCAGACGGTGATCGCGGCCAGTTCCGACGACGGTCGGCCGATCTACACCGGTGTTCTAACCGAGATCGCCGGACCGGAGGTGACATTGGTCGCGACCGACGGGCACCGCCTGGCCATCCGGGTGGCGCGAGCCACCGACGCGGGACGGACGGGCGAGCGTTTTGGGGTGATCATCCCGGCGCGAGCCCTGGCGGAACTGTCCCGGCTGCTCAAGCCGGTGGCGACGACCCCCGCCTCGGTCAGCCTTACGGTCGGGGCGTCACGGGCCCAGGTCAAGTTCCAACTGCCGGGGTACGAACTGACCGCGCGGCTGATAGACGGCGTCTATCCGAGCTACGAGAAGGTCATCCCGACCACCTCGCAGACGGTGGTCCGCGCTTCGACGGAGGACCTGCGCCGGACCACCAAGGTGATCTCGCTCTTCGCCAGGGACGCGGCCAACGTGCTCAAGATCCGTTGCGAACCGGGGCAGATCGTGCTGTCAGCCAACACCAACGAGGTTGGCGATAACGTGGCCGGCGTAGATGCAACTGTCGAAGGCGACAGCCTGGGGATCGCCTTCAACGCCAGATATGTGGCCGATGTCCTCAACCTGATCGACTCCCCTGAGGTGGAGCTCATTCTCAACGGGCCGCTCTCGCCCGGCCTGGTCCGGGCACCGGGAGACGACTCCTACCGCTACGTGATCATGCCGGTCAGGGTGGCGATCTAAGGGACCGAGGCGGGCGCAAGCCGGTGTATCTGTCCGAGCTACGCCTGCTTTCCTTCCGCATCTATGACGAGGCAGCACTCGAACTCCTGCCCGGGGTGAACTTGATCCTTGGCCAGAATGGCCAGGGTAAGACCAGCCTCCTCGAAGCCATCGCAACCCTGGCGCTCACCAGATCTCCGCGCTCGGCATCCCTCGGCGATTGCGTTTCCTGGGGCGAAGCCCGGATGGGGGTCGCGGGGCAGCTGGTGAGCCGGCACGGGCAAGCCCGCCTCGAGCTCCGAGCCGAGCGCCAGCGAGGAGGCGAGCGCTGGTTGCGCCGGATCCGCGACGGAGGAGAGCTGATCCAGCCCCGGCAGCTGCTCGGACGCTTCCGGGTCGTCCTCTTCTGGCCGGAGGACCTCCTCCTGATCAAAAGCGGCCCCGAACCGAGACGGCGGCTCCTCGACGTGGTCCTCAGTCAGCTTTCGCCAACCTACGCCGAGGCGGCGACAAGGTACCGGCGGGTGGTCGAGCACCGGAGTGCCGTGCTCCGGCGCCTCAGAGAGGGACTTGCCAGAAGGGCGGAGTTGGAGCCCTGGACCGAGGCGCTGGTGGAGCACGGAGCGGTGGTGCTCCGCGAGCGCCGTCTGTACCTGGCCACGATCCAGCCAGTCGCGGCCGAGGCAATCACCAAGATCGGTGAGCAGGCCGAGCTCCAGCTGGTCTACCGGCCGGGACTGGGCGGCGAGGCCCAGGCCGGACTCGAGCGCGACCCGGCCACTGCTTTGAGAAAGGCTCTGGCCCAGGCGAGCCACGAGGAGGTCGCCCGGGCCCAATGCATCGTCGGCCCCCATCGCGATGACTTTGAGGTCCTGCTGGCCGGCAGGCCGGCGCGCCAGTTCGCCTCCCAGGGCCAGCAGCGAAGCGTTGTGCTGGCCCTCAAGGTGGCCGAGGTCCGGCAGCACCTCTCCATCGGCGGCGAGACCCCACTGCTCTTGCTGGACGATGTCCTCTCGGAACTGGACCAGGAGCGACGCACCGGGCTCATCCGGCTCCTCTCCGAGGAGTTGTCGGTGGAGCAGACCCTGATCACCGCGACCGAGGATCCCGGGATTCAGGGCGCGGTTCCAGTCGCCCAGGTGCTGCGCGCCCGGTCCGGCCGCCTGGCACCGGTCTCAGAGGCTGACGAGGAGGTGAGCCAGTGGAGGGGATAGAGGCGATCCTCCCCCGGGTCCTGCGGCGGCTTGGGGCCACCGGGCGCGTACGCCAGGTCCGGGTCGAGGCCGCCTTCGCCAGGGCCTGCGGGGACTTCCTCAGACCCCACGTCCGCGTATACGCGGTCGAACGCTCGGTGCTGGTCCTCGCCTGCGCCCACCCGGCCGTGGCCCACCAACTTCAGATCGAGGCCCCTGGCCTGTTGGAGCGGATCAACGCCGAGGTGGGGGGACCGCCGCTGACCCGCTTGCGCTTCGTTCCTGAAGCGGGAGCCCCGCCGCGCCCATCGGCAGGAAGCTGAGAACGAGGTCGGCAGCGGCGGCCGCGGCTGCGGGCCGGGACCAGGCCAGGGCGCCCCGGCGCAGGTCGTCGCGGAGCGGGTCGGAGGGGCGGCATAGCCGGGCCATGGCTCGGAGCAGGTCGTCCCGGTCCCGGACGATCAGGGCCGCGCCGGCGGCGACCAGGGCGGCCCCGTTGTTCTCCTCCTGCCCCGGCAGAGAACCGGCCACCAGCAGCGCCAAGCCGGCCGCGGCGGCCTCCGCCAGGGCGCTCGGCCCGGCCTTACCCAAATAGACGTCGGAAGCCCGGAGCCATGGGGTCAGCGACTCTTGGAAGTCGAGGGTGAGGGTGGGGACCCGGGCCGAGCGCCCCACCAGCCAGTGGCGGAGGCGACGGTTGCGCCCGCAGGCCACCACGACTTGCAGGGGCAGGCCACTCTCCTCGAGCCACCCAACCAACCGCCGGAGGTTGCCGGCCCCCTCGGCGCCACCCCCCACCAGGACCGTGAGGCGGGCCGGATCCAGACCCAGCTCGAACCTGAGCCGGGCTCGCTCGGCGGCCGAAGCGAAGGGACGGCTCAGCTCTGGATCGACGGGTAGCCCGGTCTCATGAATCGCCCCGCTCTCCAGCCCGTGGGCCAGACACCAGGCTCGCGCCTCCTTGGTGGGGGCCACGATGGCATCTGGAGGAGGCGAGAGCCAGCCCGGGTGGCCGCCGACCAGATCGGTCATCACGGTGACCAGAGCCGGAGGCCCGACCCGGTCGGAGGAGCTCCTGGCGCCGGCCATAGCGGCCGGGCCGAGAAGGGGATGGCAGTTGACCACCACCAGTGGGGCGCGGCGCCTCGTCCGCGCGGCCATGGCCGGACCCAGCTGGCGAAGCAGGAAGTGCTCCATGGCCGAGCTGAGGTTGCGTGTACTGAAGCCGCGGAAGAGAAGGCCCCAGAGCGCGGGCGAGGTCCGGACCAGGGGCCCGTAGGCGCGCGCCAGTGATCGGGACGTGTGCCCGATCGGGGCCTGGATCGGGTCGTCCAGGGCGACCCCGACCATCCCGCCGCTGCGCACCCGCAGGGCCGCGGCCAAGGCCCGGGCGACGCTGAGGTGTCCGCCACCGGTGGCGGCGGCCCAGATCTGCACCTCCGCACGATCGACGTTGTCCAAGCTGCAGGGCCCTGCTGTGCGATGTTTGGCCGCTCTCGGCGATGGTAGAGTCAACTCGCAGGCCGCGGCTCGGGCGGCCCGGCGGAGCGCCGGATTATCAGGGTGGAGCAAGCATCGGGGCCTCATGTCCAGCGCCCTCCGGGGCGCAACCGAAAGCGCGCGACGGTGGTCTGCGGGTGGAGGAGATCACCACCTCTGCCGGGCTGATGGAGCTACGCCCGATCTGGAATGAGATCGAGGCGGCGGGCGAGCCGATCAATCCGTTCCTGTCGTGGGACTGGCAGTGGACCTGGTGGGAGGCGTTCGGCGGAGGCCGCCGACTCCGCTGCCTGGTGGTGGCCGACGACCGGGAGGTGATCGGCATCCTGCCTCTTCAAGCCCCGGCGGCGAGCGACCCGACCTGGAGCTGGGTGGGCGGCACCGACCTCTCCGACCATCTCGGCTTCCTCTTCCGCCCTGGGCGCGCCGACGAGGTCGCCTCCAGAGGCCTGGACCACCTCCTCGCTTCGGGGTCGGAAGCGGGCAGGATGCCGCAGCTCGATCTGCACTACCTGCTCGACGAGTCCCCGGGCCTGAAGGCCCTCCGGGAGGCCGCGGCGACCAGGGCCCTCCCCTCCGACCTGACGCAGGAGGAGGTCAGCCCCCAGGTCTCCCTGACCGGCGACTTCGAGGGCTACCTGACCGGGCAACTCAACAAGAAGGACCGTCACGAGCTCCGCCGCAAGCTTCGCCGGCTCGACCTAGAGAGCCCTGGCTGGAGCATGGTGACCGGGGCGGAGCTAGGCCTCGAGGCCGCGCTGGATGCGTTCTTCCCCTTGCTCCAGGCGAGCGGGGCGCACAAGGTCGAGTTCCTCACCAGCGAGACGGAGCAGTTCATCCGGACCGCCTGCCGGCGTCTGGACGAGCGGGGCTGGCTCCGGCTCCAGTTCCTCAGTCTCTCGGGCGAGCTCTCCGCCGCGACCCTCGGCTTCACCGTCTCTGGGATCTGGCACCTATACAACTCCGGGTACCGGCCCGAGTTCGGCGCGCTGTCCCCGGGCCTGCTCTGCGTTGCCGAGGGCATCCGGACGGCCCTGGCTGAGGGCTGCCATAGCGCCGACTTCCTCCGGGGGAGCGAGGCTTACAAGTACCACCTCGGCGCAGTCGACCGGGCTCTCTGGCGGTTCGAGCTGGCACCGGCGCCTAGTCAATCGTGACCGTCCCGACGGCCAACCCTGGAGGTGCGGCGATCGACACGATCGCCTTTCTCTCGCTCCATGCCTCGCCCCTGGCCAAACTCGGTCAGCGCGAGAACGGCGGACTCAACGTCTACGTCCGGTCGGTGTGTGAGGAGCTGGGCGCCCGAGGTGTGCACACCGATGTCTTCGTCCGCCGCACCGACCCCGATGAGCCCGACGAGCAGGCGATGGGACCGAGGAGCCGAGTGGTGGCGGTCGATGCCGGGCCGGCCCGCCGACTCGCCAAGCATCAGCTGCCCCAGACTCGGGACGAGTACCTGCGCGGGGTCCGGGAGTTCATGGCCCAGTCGGGCCGCAGGTACCTGGCGGTGCACAGCCACTACTGGCTCACGGTCGATGTGGCGGCCGACCTGTCCCGACAGTTGGGCGTGCCCTGGCTCCACACCGCCCACACGCTCGCCGCGGTCAAGGGCGAGTACGGCTTCAACGGGGACGGCCCCCAGCGCCTGCTGGCCGAGCGACGGGCGGTGTCGGGAGGTGCTCGGCTGGTGGCCAACACCCCGGGAGAGGCCCAGGGCCTGGACCGTCTCTACGGCGCCCGGCCAGGCCAGGTGGTGGTGGCACCGCCCGGAGTCGATCTGGTCCGCTTCCAGCCCAGGGAGCCCGAGCGCCTGCGCCGCAAGCTCAAGCTGGTCGGACGCCGAGTCATCCTCTTCGCGGGCCGCCTGGAGCCTCTCAAGGGCCCCGACACCCTGCTCGAGGCGTTCGCCGACTTGGTGACCCGAGAGGACGTCCAGGGCCCACTCCAGCTGGTCTACGTCGGCGATGTGAGCAGCGACGGCGCTCAGGTGGACGAGCGAGGCGCCCTCGAGGCGAGGGCCGTCGAGCTGGGCCTGCGAGAGCAGGTCTGCTTCCTCGGGGCCCAGCCTCAAGACCGCCTGGCCCTGCTCTACTGCCTGGCCGAGGTGGTGGTGGTGCCCTCCCACACGGAGTCCTTCGGCCTCGTCGCCCTCGAGGCCCAGGCCTGCGGTACGCCGGTGGTCGCCGCCTCGGTAGGCGGGCTGCGTGATGTCGTCGCCGATGGCAAGACCGGCTACCTGGTTGAGGGCAACGACCCCGCCGCCTATGCGGCGGCGATCGCCAGGGTGCTGGCCGCCCCGCTGGACGCCGCGGAGCCGATGCGCCTGGCAGCCTGGCAGCGCGCCCAGTCGTTCACCTGGGACCGAACCGTTGACCTTCTCCTGCCTGAGTACGGTCTCCCGGCCGGGCTCGCACCGCTCGTCGGGAGCCCGGTCGGAGCCGGGCCAAGCCGGGACCGGCTACCCGGTCCAGACGCCGACGGCCAGGAGGGCGCAGGCGACCACCACTAGGCCCGCCAGCTGGCGAAAGGCTCGGGTCCTGAGGGCGGAGTCGGGGGAGGCGTAGTTCCGCAGCGGTCCCTCGCCCAGGGGCGCGACCAACCAGGGAAGGAAGCACTCGGCGCCGTCGAGACCGGGGATGGTGAGCAGCAGCGGGACCGCCAGGGCCACCGCCAGAAGCGAGAGAAAGACCGGCCGCCAGTTCGGTTGGGGCAGGCCAGCTGGCCCAGTCGGCTGGGTCCGCTGGGGAGCCGCCAGCCAGAGAGCGCCGGCCAGGGCCGCGGGCATCAGCGCCGAGACCGGGGCGATCCAGGTTAGGTGGCCAAGCTCGGCCCAGGCCGTTCCCAAGCCGGCCAGGAAGACTCCCGCCGCCAGCGCGGGCAGGCGGACCGGCGCCGACCCCGATCGCCAGAGCCGCAGTACTGCTACCGCGCCCACCGTCCCCACCACCCCAAGCGCCAGCAGCCACCAGCTGGTGGTCACGGCCAGCCAGATCCCGAGCGCGCCGCCCGCCACTAAGCCGCCGAGACCAAGCGTGGCGCGCCTGTCACCCAGCCGCCGGGCGCCGGGCCGACCCCAGAGCGGCCCGGCGCCTGAGCTGGCCGCGAGCCCCATCCCCCCGCCGAGGAGGGTGGAGACGGCGAGGGCGGCCAGGGCGCGGTCGGCGGGGACCGCGTGGTAGTGGGCGGTCACGCCGGTAGCCACGATCACCGGCCCGAGCACAACCGTCCCCAGAGCCGCACCCCTGGGCCAGCGGGGCGAGTCCCAGAGAGATACCCGCCCAGCTTGCCGTCCCATCTGGCAAGAGGGTACCTGGGCTGAACCCCTGCGCCGGGCGGCTCCTCCTAACCGCCGACGAAGGTCGGCGGACCCGCTTCGGGGCCCAGCCCAGAGGAGAAGTCGGTCAGGGGCTCGATCCCGGTCCCATCGTCGTTGGCGAGGTAGACCTGAATGTGGCCGCCGGCCCTGATCGTGAAGGCGACCTGCCGACCCGCCGAGGTAGCTGCGGCAGCGATCGGGTAGCGCCCCCCACGGCTGCGCACGATCACTGCCGTGCTCCCGGTGGTGGTGGAGATGGTGGCCAGGGCCCCACCTGGCTCTCGCATCAGGATCGTGTCCAAGCCGAGGAACGCCACCGGCTGGCCGGCCTTTGCCGCCACCAGGGCCAGGGCCGCACTGGTGTCGAGGGGTCGGTAGATCCAGAGCGACTGTCTGGAGCCGGTGCCCACGCCGAAGGCAAGGCTGCTGCCGCTGGGACTCCAAACCGGGTCGTCCTCAGCCGCGGCGGCGGCGGTGGAGGTGGGCAGGAACGTGATCGCCTTGAGGCCGGGGCTGAGGAGCGCGACCCGGCTAGGCAGGCCTGAGGGAGCCGCCACCGCCGCGACCACCTGGCTGTCCGGGCGCCAGGCGAGCGGACCCATCATGCTCGGCGACGTCGCGAGTGTCACCGAGGTGTTGTTGGACACGGTGTACACCCGGAGGGCACCGGCGACCACGAACGCCAGCTGCTGACCGTTCGGGCTCCAGGAGGCGGCCGTGCTCCCGGCGCTGCCGAGCACGCTGGTGCTCTTACCGGTGCTCAGGTCGATCACCTGAATCGGCTGACCGCCCGCCAACTCCACCGCCAGGCGCGTGCCGTTGGGGGCGGGCCAGGTGGCGAGGAAGTGCTGGCTGGCTGGCGCCGTGGTCAAGACCCGGAGCGCCGGAGGATCCCCGGGCAGCTGGGGCGGTGAGGCGGCCAGGACCTCGGTGAAGTCGTCTGTGGCAGGTCCCGCCGGAAAGACGACCGTCGTGGTGCTGCCCAGGGCCCCCACCGTGAAGTGCACCAGCGCCGGGCGCTGGAGTCGGTTGCCGTCCACGTCCAGGGCTCGGCGTGCGATCGCCATGGTGTAGCTGCCGCCGGCGACCAGAGCGGCGCTGGGCTCGATCAGGAAGCGGCCCGGCACCGACGTGCTCTGGGCCAGCTTGTACCCGCCGACCGGAGCTGGCGTCAGGGTGATCGCGCGGCGCACCGCGAGTGGGTTCATGTCTCGGCTGAAGTTGATCGAGATCGCCTGATCGGGGCCGGCCGTGCCGCCGGTGGAGGGGTCGGTCGAGGAGACCTGGGGTCCGCCCTCGGTGGAGAACTCGAACGAGTGCGAGAGCGGGTTTGCTGCCCCATCGGACGCCCGGATCCCTCCCAGGAGGGCCACTCGGTAGGTGGTGATCACGGCCCAGGGATGCCCTGGGTGGACCAGGGCCATCACCTCGGGGCTCCGCCAGACGAAGTGGCACCCGGTCTTGCGGTGGTGCGTCGCGGCGGCGATCGAACAGTCGGGGGCGAGGTGGTCCTTGCGTGTCCGCAGGTAGAGCCTGCTCTCGACGGACAGCTTGTTCATTGGGGTGTCGAAGGTGATCACCAGGGCATCGCTGGTGTGGACCGCGCCCTGACTCGGGGCCGGCGAGACGTCCGTGATCTGGGGCGGGCTGAGCGGACCGCAGCCATCGAGGGCGACCCCGGCGCCGACTATCCCGAGGAGCCCGGCCAAGAGGGCCAGCCGCCGGGAGAAACGACTTCCCGGCAGCATTCGTCGAAGGGTCAGCCGACCTCCGAGAGATCGATCGCCGGCAGGGGGCCCGGGGGCGACGCGATGACGTCGATCCTGGCCTCACGCTCCCCGCAGGCGGCGGCTGCCACCCCGGGACCCTCGGTCAGCTCCGGGCTCAGGGCGCTGTAACTGCCCTTGGCCTGGCCCTCGGTCACGATGACGACCGAAACCTGGTCCTGGGCCGACGTGACCAGGATCCCCCCGGTGAGGGGCTGCTCCTCGACAAACTCGACCAGGGCGTCAAAGTCGACGATCCGCGAAGGCAGTTGGAAGAACAGGGTGTTGGCGACGATCAGCCCCCCGGTCGACTCCACCAGCGCTGGCGCAAGCTCTATGGCGTCGATCAGCCCCTCGCCGGCGCCCACCCCCCGGACGATCTCTTGGAGCGCCGGCTTGTTGCGGCGGTAGGTGCCAGCCTCCCGGAGCTGGGCCTGGACGATCGCGCCCTCGCGGAAGAGGATGTGGCCGACATTGTGGCTGTCCTTCTCGCCGGAGATGCTGACGTATCCCGAGAAGCCATCCTGGCTCAGGGTGCGCAGCAGCATCGGAAAGTTCAGGAAGCTCGCCTTCAGCCCACTGTGAAGTGCGGTTCCGGCGGGCATCGGCACGATCAGGGACAACTGGCTCTTGGTGGCTCCGGCGACGGGCCTCTGGCTCGCTGCGGCCGGGCTCCCGCCGGTGCTCGCGGGCGCCGGGCGGCCCCCCGTCCGGTTCCTCTCGGTGGGGGTGGAGGCTGCGGCCGGCGTGGCCGGGCCCTGGCGGGTGGTGGGCCATGCCGGCGCCGTCCCTGACCCTGGCTTGGGCGTGGGAAGGGGCGTGGCGGCGCTCACCGGGGTCCGAGGAGCCGCGAAGGCCCGCTCCAGACTCGGCACGGGCGGAGTCGGCGACCTAAAGGCGGCGATGTCCGGCCGGTCTTCGACATCGGCCGGAAGCTCGCCGCTGGCGACGGCGTCGAACCAATCCTCGTCATCCCCTTCTCCCTCCAGGTCGGTCTTGGACTCGGCGGCGCCCGCCGCCGAGGTGGTGGCGGCAACCGTGCCATTGACCTCGGCAACGCCAGCCGGACGGCTGTCCCGCCCATTTCGCCAAAGGGCCAAGAGGTCATCGGTCGAGCTGTTGATCGTCTCCTCCGGGGGCAGCTTGGCTCGGGGGTTGAAGCTGTACTCACCGTCCCCCCAGCCGAGAGCGCCTATCACCGCCGGCTCCCCCTCGCCCTCGCCGCCGGTTGCGTGGAAGAGGTGTCCGAAGAGGAAGTGCAGGGAGCACTGGCTGCCGTTGCTGGCCAGCGAGAGCGTGCCGGTGGCCCGCTCCTGCTGCATCGTCTGGAGCAGCTCAGCCACGGTTGTTGGCCCGAGGCTTCCCTGATTTTGCATTTTGCCGAGTAGCTCCATTAGGGCAACCCGAAGTGAATCCGGGCCCGCCCTCCCCACTTGCGGTCGGCGCGATACTAGCATAGGCCAGCTTCGGAATTTGGGGCGTGAGGGCCGCTCGCGAGGACTGTCTGCCAGAATGCCCCGGTGGTGTCGCCGGCGGAGTCAGAGGCGGCGGCAGACTGGGATGGCCGCCTGCGGGACTGGCCTGCCGCCAACCTCTTGCAGTCGCACGGTTGGGGCGAGGTCCAGGCCCGTGCCGGTTGGGCCACCCACCGCCTCAGGGTGTCCACGCCAGCCGGGGAACTGCCGGTATCAGCCCAGCTCGCCGGGAGTGGTGTTCCCGGCTTCAGCCGGATCTACGTGCCCCGCGGGCCCGTGTGCCCGGCGGTTGACGTCGCCAGCTTCCGGGCGGTGGTGGGCGCCTTGGTCGCGCTCGGTCGGACCAGTCGGGCGCTGGCCGTCGAGATCGAGGTGCCCTGGTCGGCCAGCACGGTTCCGGATGACCATCCCTGGCTCGGCTGGCCAAGGGCCCGTCCCCGCCAGCCCTTGGCGACCCGGATGGTTGACCTGGGGCCGGAGCCGGAGGCGATCATGGCTCAGTTCCGGGAGAAGACCCGCTACAACGTTCGCCTGGCGGAGCGCCGCGGCGTGATCGTCGAGGAGTCGGCAAGTCTGGCCGACCTGGTCGCCTGCATCGAGGCGACCGCGGCCCGCCAGCGCGTTCATCTCCCGAGCGCCGATCACCTGGCGGTGGTCGTGGCCAGGCTCGGGGCCGGGGCCCGCATCTGGGCGGCCCGGGTAGAGGGTGAGGTGGTCGCGGCCATCCTGGTCGCCACCTTCGCCGCCGAGGCGACCTACCTATATGGCGGGGCAACCGGCCGTCACCGTGAGCGGATGCCCAACCAGCTCCTGCAGTGGCGGGCGATGCTGAGGGCCCGGGAGGAGGGATGTCAGCACTACGATCTCTGGGGAGTTCCTGAGAATCAGGACCCGACCCACCCCTGGCACGGGCTGGCTCAGTTCAAGCTCGGCTTCGGCGGTGAGCAGATCCGCTATGCCGGCGCCAGATCGTTGCAGCTCCGCCCCGGAGGCAGCGCCATCCTGGGCGCTGCGGACGCCCTCCGGCACCAGGTCAGGACCCGAGGACGCAGATGAAGAGAGACGGCGCCGAAGATGCTCCCCCGACCGGCGAGAGTTACTTTCCCACCTACGAGGAGCTGGCGGCTGACCTGCTCGACGGGCTGGAGCGAGCGGGCCTGGCGGTGCACGACGTCGGTCATGAGGTCGAGCCGAGCAGCGGCGAGCGCACCTTCCACGCGGGTGTGCGCTTGCCGAGCAGCGAGCCGCCCCACCGCTACGCGGCGACGCTCCACTTTCACTGGGATGCGCTGCTCACCTACATCGGCACCTATGGCCCGGGCACCGATTGCGAGCTCTACCACGACGACGAGCAGGTTTGCAGCCACCGTCGCAGCCCGCCCCGCCCCTTTGTCGAAGTCGTGGTCGAGTTCGATCTCGGCGACGGCGGGTATGAGCTCCGTGACCTGGGGGAGATCCACGCCTGGCTGGGTACGGTCGAGGGGCTGCTGGGGCGGGCGGTCCCTGAGCAGGAGGGGCGCACGGTCCGGGTCGGGCTCGCCGTCAGGGACGGCGCCATCCTGGTGGAACGCTTCCAGGTGGAGCAGACCTGGTTCGTGGACCTAAGCGGACCGCCCGATCTCGGGCCGGCGTCTCAGGTGATCGCCGCGACCCTGCGGGCGACGCCCGCCCTGGCGGATCGCCTCCCCCTCTAGGCCTCCTGGCCGATCGTCACCTCGGCGCCGGACCAAGCTCCGGCCAGGCGGTCGCGTGCCAGCTCGGCCATGGAGCGATTCTGGGTGGGATGGATCCAATTGGGAACCAGCAGGGACGCCCCCCGCAGCAGATACGGTCGCTCTAGGAGCCCTGGGTGAGGCACCGTGAGTTCGGGGGAGTCCCAGGCCTGGCCCTGGATCAGGATCACATCGACATCGAGGGTCCGCGGGCCCCGGCGGACGTGGCGTCGGCGGCCCGCTCGCTCCTCGGCCAACCGAGCGACGTCCAACCATCCCGGGCCGGTGAGGTCGGCTTCGCCGAGGATCAACTGGTTGAGGAAGTCAGGCTGGGCCATCGCGCCGATCGCCCGCGTGTTCCACCGGGGCGTGGCCGCCTGAATCACGATCCCCTCGCCCCTAAGGGTCTCGAGGCCCAAGTCGAGCCAGCGGCCGCGCCGACCAAGGTTGCTGCCCAGGCTCAGGACCGCTCGAGAGGGCTGCTCCAGGGGGGAGTTCGGGGTCACCCGCGCTCCCGCCGGGAGAGCGCGTCCAGAACCACGGCCGCGTCGTGGATCTCGGCCACGTCGTGGACTCGGACGATGTCGGCTCCGGCCACGATCGACCAAGCGACTGTTGCGGCGGTGCCGAGCAGCCGGCCGCCCACCGGACGATCGTCGAGCAACCAGCCGATCAGCGACTTCCGCGAGGTCCCGACCAGGATGGGGCATCCGAGCACCCGGAGCTCGATCAGCCGGCGCAGGACGTCCAGGTTCTGGGCCGGGACCTTGCCGAAGCCGATGCCGGGATCGATGACCAGCTGATTGCGCGGGATGCCCGCCCGCAGGGCCAGTTCGATCGACATCTGGAGGCGGGCGAGCACCTCCCCCATGAGATCGGCGTAGTCGTGGCCAGCCTGGTTGTGCATGCAGATCAGAGGGACTCCCGCCGCAGCCACGACGGCCCCCATCTCGGGGTCGCGCTGGAGGCCCCGGACGTCGTTGACGCCGGCCGCCCCGGCGGCCAGGGCGGCAGCAGCGACCGCCGCCTTGCTGGTGTCCACGAAGACAGGCACGCTGACCTCGCGGCCGAGCAGCTCCACTGCCGGCAGCACCCGCCCGATCTCCTCCTCGACGCCGACCTCGCGGTGACCAGGGCGGGTGCTCTCCCCGCCCAGGTCGATCGCGTCAGCACCGGCCGCCACCAGCTCCTGGGCCCGAGCGACC
>DATDII010000156.1:0-4867 GCA_036521135.1 Candidatus Dormiibacterota bacterium
TGGGCCGCCCGCTTACCCCTCTCCGGGGTGCGGGCGGGCGGGCGCTGACGCCTCGGAGCCTGGTTGGGGGACAGCCTGCTACCCCCGGACGCTGCTCACCGGGGTGGCCGCGATCTTCTTCTGGAGCTTGATCACCGCGTCGAGCAGGCCCTCTGGTCGAGGCGGGCAGCCGGGGATGTAGATGTCGACCGGCACCACCTTGTCGACGCCCTGGATGATCGCGTAGTTGTTGAAGATGCCGCCGCAGGAGGCGCAGGCCCCCATCGAGATCACCCACTTGGGGTCGGGCATCTGGTCGTAGATCTGGCGCAGGACCGGCCCCATCTTCTGGGAAACCCGACCGGCGACGATCATCACGTCGGCCTGCCGCGGCGAGGCACGAAAGACCTCGGCGCCAAAGCGGGACAGGTCGAAGCGGGCGTTGCTCGCCCCCATCATCTCGATGGCGCAGCAGGCGAGCCCGAAGAGGGCGGGCCAGAGCGAGGAGTACCTGCCCCAGGCGATCACCTTGCCCACCGTGGTGGTGAAGACCCCAACCTGCGCCGCCGCGTCCGCCAGGTCCTGCTCGGAGGGGATCGCACCTGGGATGGCCGGCGCCTCCGCGGTTCCGGCCCGGGCCGCTTGGAGGGGGCCGTTAGGAAGGACCAGAGGGCCAGCTTCGCCCATCAGTCCCACTCCAAGGCGCCCTTGCGCCAGACGTAGAGGAGCGCTACCCCGAGGAGGGCGACGAAGACCACCATCTCGATGAACCCGAAGACGTGGAGGGTGTGCTTGACCAGAACCGCCCAGGGATAGAGGAAGACCGCCTCCACGTCGAAGACGATGAAGAGCATGGCGGTGAGGTAGAAGCTGACCGAGAAGCGCCGCCTGGCGGTCTCGGCGGGGATGATCCCGCACTCGTAGGGTAGGCCCTTGGCCCGAGTCGGATGCCGTGGGCCGAGGAGGCTGATGCCGAGGGTCATCCCCCCTCCGAAGAGGACCACCATGACCAGGAAGACGAGCAGTGGTAGGTAGTCGAAGAGCATCCACCCTCAGTCTAACAATGGCCCAGTTCGCCTTCCCCGCTCGGCCTGAGCCCCGACCGATCGCTCCCAGAGGGCCGGTATCCTTACCTGAGTCCGGGCGGGAGTAGCTCAGTTGGTAGAGCGCTAGCCTTCCAAGCTGGATGTCGCGAGTTCGAGTCTCGTCTCCCGCTCCACTCCCACTCCCTGCCGACCTCGGACATGTCAACGCCCCGGTTCGCGGTTGGCCCTGCCGGTTCCCCTGTCGGCCCCCTCCAGCTACTCGACTGCTGACCCCGAAGCGTGGCGCGGGTCAGAGGGCCAAGGTCGGCCTCTGCCGATTTGGTCAGAGATCGTCGAGAGTTACGAGCCCGGCATGGGCGGCCAGGGCCTCCGTCAAATCGAGCAGCTGGAAGCGGTCGACCCCGGCCCCGCGGAGGCCGTCGACGCCCTGGAGGCCGGCCAGCTCCGATCCCCGCAGGTCGAGGCCCTCGGCCCGAGCCCCATGGAAGAGCGAGCCGGCGAGAAGGCAGCGGGTGAACCGTGCCCGGCGGAGATCGACACCATGGAAGTCGGTGCCGTCCATCTCGCAATCGGTGAAGTGGACCTTTGCTTGGCCCAGCAAGCGGAAGCTGGACAGGAAGAGCTTGCAGCCAGAGAACTGAACGTCGAGCAGGGCGCCCGAATTCACGTCAAAGCCGGTCATCTGGCACCCCTGAAACTCGACCCGGGTTAGCGCCGCCTCGCTCCATCGGGCGTTGGCGAGGTTGCAGTCGGTGAAGACGACGTCGGCGAGCGAGGGCTTGTCGAAGCGGGATTCACTGAGGTCGGTCCGCGCGAGGCGGGCTCCGTCCACCAGGAGGGGCCCGGCGGACTTGGGGACCACGCCACCTCGCACAGAGACGTGGCGCAGCTCACCGCGAAACGTCTCCGGGCTGATATCGGCCAGCTCCGCCGGAAGGCGCGGCCGAAGCAGCGGTCGCGGCGCCGCATCTAATGGCTTGCCCGTCACGCTAACCAGCCAGCCCCTCGGGTCGGGTTCACCCACGGCAGCTTAGCCTTCGCCACTCCCCGGCCAGGCCCGCAAGCGTCCGACCCGGCTGGTGCCGATCACGGCGATCACCGACTCGGACCAGGCGGAACGGGAGGAAGCCGCCCTGCTGGCCAGCCGACCGCAGTTCGGGTGACTCGAGACTTGCATATTCCCTGTCAGTTATGTAACCTACTGGTTATGCCAGCGACGTCCACCCGCCAGCTCGACCGAACGTTCTCCGCCTTGGCCCATCCCGCTCGGCGGGCGATCCTAGCCCGGCTAACCAGGGGGCAGGCTTCGGTGACCGAGCTGGCCCGGCCCTTCGCCATGAGCCAGCCAGCCGTTTCCAAGCACCTGAAGGTGCTGGAGCTGGCCGGTCTAGTCGAGCGCGGCCGGGACGCGCAGTGGCGCCCCTGCACGCTCCAGGCCCTTCCCCTCAAGCAGGCGGCCGCCTGGATAGACGAGTACCGCGGCTTCTGGGAGCACAGCTTTGACCGGTTGGAAGAGTACCTACGGCAAATCCAAGACGAGGAGCAGACCAATGACTGAGAGCACTACCCGCCGCACGATCGAGATCACCCGGGCCTTCGACGCTCCCCGAGAGCTCGTCTTCGAGGCCTTCACCGAAGCGGAGCACCTGGCCCGCTGGTGGGGACCGGACGGCTTCTCGGTCTCCTTGGCCGAGTCCGACCCCCGTGTCGGAGGGGCCCTCAAGCTGGTCATGCGAGGCGGCGACGGCATTGATCTGCCCCTGACCGGCGTCTACCGCGAGGTCGATCCGCCCGAGCGCTTGGTGGTCGAGTCCTCGGCCCTGGCTGAGGACGGGCGTCCGCTGCTCAGCTCGCGGCACATGGTCACCTTCGCCGAGTCGAAGGGGCGGACCGAGGTCACCCTGGTCGCCGAGGCGACCGCGCTCAACCCGGATGCGGTCGCCATGCTCGGGGGCATGTACGCCGGTTGGAACCAGAGCCTGCAATGCCTCGATGACATGCTCTCCGGGTCGGTCGACCGGCAGCTGGTGATATCCCGACTTCTGGTGGCCCAGCCCGAGCGCGTCTTCGACCTCTGGACCAGCCCGGAGCACGTCAGCCGCTGGTGGGGTCCGCTGGGCTTCAGCATCACCACAGCTGAGATGGATGTCCGCCCTGGCGGCACTTGGCGCTTCACCATGCACGGCCCGGACGGCGTCGACTATCCCAACACCATCGTCTACGACGCCGTCGAGCGCCCGAGCCGGCTCGTCTACACCCACCAGGAGCCACGCTTCCAGGGGATCGTCACCTTCGACGAGATGATGGGGATGACGGCCCTGAGCATGCGCCAGGTCTTCGCCAGCACCGCGGAGCGCGATCTGGTCACAGAGAAATTCCATGCCCAGCAGGGTGCGGAGCAAACCCTGGACCGGCTGGCGGAGATGGTTCAGGCTCTCTCCCCGACCCCCGCCTGAGCCCCGTCGGCGACCCGCCTGCGCGGAGGCCGGGCAATGGGCCCGCCCCTCCGCGCCAAGGCGGTGCTGGCCAACTCTGACCGGTGTAGTCAAGGCCGCTCCCGCCCCGCTCGCCCGCCGGGTGGGGCTAGCTGGGCCGGGCGGCGGTCATCGCTTGGAGCAGGCCGATGGTTCGCTCCTGGAGTTCTGCCGGCATCCGGCCGAAGATCTCGACCAGCAGGTCGACCTGGGCTTGGCGCAGCAGGGCGATCACCTGCTCCGCCGCCTCGGTGCGCTCCAGGAGGGCGGACCGACCCCGCCCCCGGCGGCTCAGCAGTCCCCGCCGGATCAGCCGCTCGGCGGCAGCGCGGATTGAGTCGGCCCCTAGCTGGAGCGACGCAGCCAAGCTGGTCGAGGTCTCTCCTCCGGGGCTCAGCTGGGTGATTAGGTCCAGCTCGAGCAGGGTGAGATTCCGGACCGACTTGGCCTCCTGGCTGTGGAGCAGCTGGTACATCTGGCGCTCGGTCAGCAGCTGAACCGCCATCCACTGCTCGACCATCGCCTCCCGCTCCGAAGCCTCGGAGGGCGGCCCAGGGGGGGTCGGGACAGCGGGCTCGATCGCGCTCACCGAGCCCCCTCGGGTTCGCTTGCGGAGAGGACCCCCAACACCTCGAGGAAGGTCACGATCTGCTTCTCGTCGAGACGCTCCAGGGTGACGGCCATCGACTTCCGCTGCCACTCGCGAAAGGATCGGACCAGCTCGATCGCCATCTCGGTCGGAGCGAGCCAGACCGTGCGCCGGTCCTCGGGGTCGTAGCGGCGGGTGGCGAGGCCCTTGGCCACCATCCGGTTCGCCAAGGCGGTCGCGGCCGCCCCGCTGATCCCGACGGCGCGGGCGAATGCGCGCATGGGCGTGCCCTCCGGTGGCAGGCAGCCGAGGGCCTCCAGTTGGTGGACGGTGACGCTTCCGAGCTGGCTGCTGATCTCTGGTGGCAGGGTGACGTCGAGGGCCCGCTGAAGCCGGGGCTGCACCTCCAGCATCCGCTCCACGAACTCGCGACTCCGGATGCCGCCACCTCCGGCCAGGGACGCCGTGCCACGCTGCTCCACAGCAGGATCTTGAAGGGCCGATAGAGCCAGGTCAAGCTGGGCTCTGCTCGCGAGGCTCGACCGATCGGCCGCAGGATGGTCAGGAGAGCATGGACGCCGAGTAGCGTGCCGACCAGCGGCCGACCAGCCGGCCGAGCCCGATCAGGACCAGGAGGGCGCCGATCAGGATTACCCCGGCGGCTCCGGCCAGCTCATGATCGAGGCGGGCTGGCAGGGTGGCGTCGGTGAAGACGACGCTGGTCAGGTAACCCATCGGGTGCTGGAAGAGCTGGCCGCTGGGATCCTGGTCCGAGAACC
>DATDII010000157.1:0-4141 GCA_036521135.1 Candidatus Dormiibacterota bacterium
CATTGAGGTGCCGACGTCCAGCACCGTCGATCCAGGCCTGATCGCCGCCTTCGGCATTACTCCGGCGATCCCGATCGCCGAGATGAGCACGTCGTAGGGAGGTAGAGGATCCGCTCCCGCGATGTCACTCTGGATGATCGAGACCGGGGCGCCTGTCGCCAGCAGCCGTTGGCAGATCGGGCGTCCGCCGGTCGGACCGTGGCCAACGACGAGGATCCTTGCCTGCGGGTCGACCCCGAGGTACCTCAGCGTGGCTAGGCACGCCTCGGCGACGGGGGTCCCCCGACGGCGTCCCTCGGCGGCCGCGGCGAGAGCGGCCGGGGTGACCGCCTCGACGTCCTTACTAGCTGGAAGATGGGCGGCAACGGCACCGGCCGGGAGGGACTGGACCGGCTGAACCACCACCACTCCGTTGATGGTGGGGTCGACGACGAGCCCGTCTAGCACGGTCAGGGTGATCTCCGGGTCGTCGCGGGGTACGCTGCGCCGGAGCACGTCGACCCCCGCTGCAAGGGCCTCCCGCTCCAGGGAGCGGGCGAAGGAGCCGCCGGCGACGTTGCCCTCCTCGACCACGATCCCGAGCCGGTAGGCGCGTCGTCGCGACTCGACCCTGGCCCCGAGCTGACCGCGGAGCTCTTCCAACAGAGGGCTGAGGTCGACGACGTTGTTGGGGCCAGCTTCGTTCATGGGACGCCTCCGCGGGGACAGGCGAGCGCCGACCCGCCGATTTCGCAGACCACCATCGAAGCCCTGATCATCCGACCGTAGCAGGCAGGATCGCTGCGACGCAGAGGGGCCCGGGCCTCTTCGGAAGCGCCCGATCCTCGGAACTTTTCTCAGGGTCCTCTGGGGAAACTGGAAGTTGCGTCTGTCACACTACCGGCGATCGGTCTGATGGAGGGTCCCGCCCTGACCAGCACTGGTGGCGCCGCCGCCGTCGCGCCCGGTGGTGGCCGTGAAGAGCCGAAGGTCGAGGTGCTCACCCTCGCAACTCCGGGGCTGGGCGACCGCACCTATCTCGTCCACGATGGGGTGAAGGCGCTGGTGGTCGATCCCCAGCGCGACACCGACCGGCTGTTGCACCTGGCCAAGTCGGTGGGAGTCGAGATCAGTTGCATCGCCGAGACCCACATCCACAACGACTATGTCTCCGGCGGCTTGGCCCTTTCGCAGCAGTTGGGGGCGCGCTATCTGGTCGCCGGGGCGGATCAGGTCGCCTTCTCGCGCCAGCCGATCGCCGAGGGTGACCGGGTCGACCTGGGGCGGATGACAGTCCAGGCTCTGGCCACCCCCGGCCACACCCAGGGTCACCTCGCCTACCTGCTCCTGGTCGGCGACCGGCCGACAGCCCTCTTCAGCGGCGGCTCACTGCTCTACGGCGCCGTCGGCCGGACCGATCTGATCTCGCCGGATCTGACCGAGGAACTGGCCCGGGCCCAGTACCGCTCGGCTCGTAGGCTGGCCTCCCTGCCGGGGGGCCTCGACCTCTATCCGACCCACGGATTTGGCAGCTTCTGCGCCAGCACCCCTCCCCCCGCGGAGGAGCCGGACCACTCCCTGGCGACGCAGCAGCGGAGCAATCCCGCCATGAGCGACGACGAGGACGAATTCGTGCGCACGCTGGTGGCGGGATACACGCTCTATCCCCGTTATTACTCTCAGATGGCCCCTATCAACCAGGCCGGTGCCGACCCCTTGGACCTGGGCATGCCGCCAGAGATTGACCTCGCCGAGATGGCGCGGCGCGTCCGGGGC
Organism: Candidatus Dormiibacterota bacterium; assembly: GCA_036521135.1. Taxonomy (GTDB): domain Bacteria; phylum Chloroflexota; class Dormibacteria; order Aeolococcales; family Bog-877; genus Bog-877. The sequence continues at coordinate 1,756 of DATDII010000157.1, forward strand.
CGAGAATGGGTGATCGATCTCCGCTCCCGGGTCGACTTCGGCGCCTCCCACGTCGCCGGGACGGTCAACTTCCCCGCCGGCGACCCGCTGGCCACCTACGTCGGCTGGGTCGTCCCCTGGGGAGCGCGCTTGACCGCGGCGGCCACCCCGGAGCCAGTTGTGCTGCAAGCCCGCCGCGATCTCGGCCGGATCGGGATCGACTGGTTCTCGGGCTGGTCGGGGCTGCCGCTTGGGGAGCTACAGGCCCACCTCGGCGCCGGTTCCTACCGGGTGACTGACTTTCAGGGGCTGGCGGACGCTCTGCGCTCCGCCGACGTCCAGATCCTCGACGCGCGCCGCCCCGACGAGTGGCGTCAGGGCCACATCCCGGGCGCGATCAACATCCACCTGGCCGATCTCCCCGATCGGCTCGACGAGCTGCCCGATCGGCCGACCTGGGTCCACTGCGGGGCCGGGTATCGCGCGGCGGTAGCCGCCAGTCTGTTGGACCGTGCCGAGCGCGAGGTGATCTTGGTCGACGACGACATCGCCCGGGCTGAGACGGCCGGATTGGAGCTGGTCCGGGAACCCGAGTAGGTAGGGAAGGGTCGGCGCCGGCCGGGGCCGACCCTATGATGACCGGATGCCTGCGGACTGCATCTTCTGCCGGATCGTGGCAGGCGACCTGCCCGCCGATGTCGTCCACCGCGAGCCAGGGATCCTGGCCTTCAAGGACATCCACCCGGTGGCGGAGACCCACGTCCTAGTCATCCCCGAGAAGCATATTGAGGACCTGCGCCATCTCCAGGAGGGCGACGTGCAGCTCTGGTTCCGCCTCTCCCAGGTGGCCAACGCGGTGGCCCTGGATCTCGGCCATGAGCAGGGCTACCGGTTCTACGTGAGCGTCGGCGCCGCTGGCGGCCAGACGGTGCCCCATCTCCACGTCCACGTCCTTGCGGGGACCATGCGCCGCCTTCCCGCCTGATTCGCACCCGGGCCGGTCGGGTATTCTTTGTTGGCGGGTCGGATTTTGGTCAGGGATGCCTGATGTTGGCGGAGTCGCACTGATGCCCTTGAGTTCTCGCGAGATGATCGACCAGGCGCGGAGCCGGGTACCGGAGATCGGCGCCGCAGATTTGCAGTCGCAGCTGGAGCGAGAAGGCGGAGGCCAGGTTCTCGACGTCAGAGAGCCTGACGAGGTCGCCCAGGGGGTGCTTCCCGGCGCGGTCGCCATCCCCCGAGGCTTCCTTGAGCTCCGAGTCGAGAGCGCCTTCCCCGATCGGACAAGGCCGATCACCGTCTACTGCGCCTCGGGCGTCCGCTCGGTCTTGGCGGCCCAGACCCTGGCAGAGATGGGCTATGCCGAGGTGGCCTCGCTCCGGGGCGGCTTCAACGCCTGGAAGGACCAGGGCCTGCCCTTCAAGGTGCCGCAGGTCTTCACCGCTGAGCAGCGCGAGCGCTACAGCCGCCACTTCCTCCTTGGCGAGGTTGCCGAGGCCGGCCAGGCCAGGCTCCTCGACGCCAAGGTGCTGGTGCTCGGGGCCGGAGGTCTCGGGGCACCGATCGCCTACTACCTGGCGGCGGCTGGGGTGGGCACGATCGGGTTGGTCGATTTCGACCGGGTCGAGCTCAGCAACCTGCAGCGGCAGATCATCCACACGGTTGACCGGGTGGGGATGCTCAAGACCGAGTCGGCAGCGATTGCCCTAAGGGCCCTCAACCCCGACGTCAAGGTGGTGGAGCACCGCGTCCACCTCGAGGGGGGGAACGCGGCCGAGATCTTCGCCCCGTACGACATCATCGTCAACGGCAGCGACAACTTCCCGACCCGCTACCTGGCCAACGACGTGGCCGTCTTCCTGCGCAAGCCCCTGGTCGACGGCGGGGTCTTCCGCTTCGAGGGCCAGGTCACCACCATGATCCCCTTTGAGTCGGCCTGCTACCGCTGCCGCTATCCGGCGCCGCCGCCTCCCGAGGAGGCCCCCAGCTGCTCGGAGGCGGGCGTGCTCGGGGTGCTCCCGGGCTTGGTCGGGCTGATCCAGGCGACCGAGGTGGTCAAGCTGATCCTGGGCATCGGCGATACGTTGAGCGGACGCCTGCTCCACGTCGACGCCTTGGCCATGGAGTTCAACTCTTTCCGGATACGCCGCGACCCCGCCTGCCCGGTCTGCGGCGACGAGCCTTCGATCACCGAGCCCATCGATTACGAGGGCTTCTGCCTCAACCCGGGCCTGGTCACCGCCACTCCGGTCGCCGTCTGAATGCGGCCATCGGCTGCCTGGCGGGTCAGCGCTTGGCGGATGGGTGCTCTGGGTAGGATGGAGGCGTGAAGCAGGCCACGATCTCGCTCGACGATCTGATCACCGCAGTTGAGACCGCCCGCGACAAGGTCATGGCGGATGAGGTC
>DATDII010000158.1:0-4335 GCA_036521135.1 Candidatus Dormiibacterota bacterium
CAAGGGCCGGCTCCGGCCGCCCGAAACTTGCCTATTTACGTCCGCGCCCGGGTGCTGCATATTTCTCCTGACCGATCCGTGGACACGATCAAAGAGCGGGGGCGGGCGACGCGAAGCCGGGTGGTACCGGCTTTGAGCTGGGAAGGCGAGAGCGGCTCCGAACGCGCCGACCGCCGCTCCCACCTGGGCCAGCTCGACCGCGTCCTCGAGGTGCTCGAGGAGCTCAACCTCGAGGGTGAGGTGACCGTGCCCCAGGACGTTCGGCGCCAGCTCGACCTGTGCGGCATCGCGACCCTGGCCGAGGAGAGCCCGTCGGCCGTCCTGGAGCGGGTCCTGAACGGCCAGGAGCTCTACCTGCTCCACCCGGTGGCGCTGGTCCCCGCCAAGCCGGACGGCCGCCGCCCGCGCTCGGCGCCGCCTGGGGTCTGAGCCGAGCTCGATCCCGCCTGACCGGGCGGGCCGGTCTGTCATCAAGCCGTGACCCCGGCGGCGGCCTCCCACGCCCGGCGAGCCGGTACCCTCGGCGGATGGAGCGGCCGCGCCTTCCGTCCGGTCTCGGAACGGGGGAGGAGCACCGACCGTGAGGACCGGCGCACCAGGGGCGGACGGGTCCACTTCAGTGCTGGCGTCGGATGCCGTCGCCGATCGCCGGGCCATCCCGACTCGCTTCCGGGGCCATCCCGGTTCGGCGCTTGCCACCTGGGCGGCCCTGCGCCCGAGCAGGGAGGGGTACGCCCTGGGCGCGGTCGTGCTCGTCGGCTTCGGCTCCACCCTCGCCGTGGGGCGCTACCAACCGGTCGCGCTGTTGGCGATCGTGATCGGAGCGGGGGCGGCCCTGCTGAGCGCGACCGGCAGACCGGGCCAGGCCCGTACCCCGACCTGGTGTGTGGCCGCGTTCGTGGGCGCCATCTGCACCGCCTTCCTGCTCGGGGCCAGTCCGCTCGAGTGGGTTGGCCCCTGCGCCGGCGGGCTCGGGGGAGTCGTCGCAATCCTCACCAAGAGGCGGGTCCTGCGCCTGGCGGGGGCCTCCGTGGCCGGCCTCGTCAGCCTGGTGGTGATCGCGAAGTCGATCACCTGGGGCCGTGCCGACATCGACGTCTTCAACTTCACCCAGCGAGCCACCGAGCAACTGCTCCACGGCCGGGACCCCTACGCGATGAGCTACCCCACCACCACCCCGCACCTGCCCCTGGCGCACTACTTCTACCTGCCCGGAACCCTCTTTCTCTCGATTCCCGGCCGTCTTCTGGGCGACGTCCGGGTCAGCGATCTGCTGGCGGCGGCGGTCCTGATCGGGGCGGTCACCATCCTGGCCCGCCGGAGTGGGGGCGGTGAGCGGGCCTGGCGGCTGCTGGTCCTCTGCCTCACCCTGCCCTTCTTCCCGCTGATGGTCCTCTTCGGCTGGACCGAGGTCTACTTCACCGCCGCGATCGCGGTCTGGCTTGTCCTTCGGGCAGACCATCCCCGCGTCGCCATCCTCGTGTTGGGGCTGGGCATGGCGACTGTGCCCACCCCGCTGCCGCTTCTGGTCCTGCCGTTCCTCTGGTGGCGGCGGCCCCGCCTCGAGATCCTGGCGGCCGCCCTGGTCGCCCTCGTCATCTGCCTTCCCTTCGCCCTTTGGGGCGGGCCCGGCCAGTTCGTCTACGCCAACTTCCTGCTCAACATCCACCTGCCCCCCTTGCCGGTCGGTCTCGATCTGGACGCCGCCTTCCTGCGCCTGACCGGCGCCTGGCCCCCTGCCTGGATCTGGCCGGTGGTGGTGGTGGTCAGCGTCCTGCTCGCGGCCCGGGCCCGGAGGCGGAGCTGGCCGACCGCGTTCTATATCGGCTCGACCTTCCTGCTGGTGGTGCTGCTCTTTGCCAAGTGGGCGATCTTCAACTACTACTTCCTGGTCGTGATGGGCCTGGTCCTGGCCCTCGCCCTGGAGCGGGCCGGGGGCCAGGCCCGGGCCACCCAGGGCCGCACCGAGCCCGTGCCCGCAGCCGCTCTTCCCGGGTGAGTCGGCGCGAGCCCTGCGGGCAAGCCAAAGCTAGGCTCGGCCCGCCCGCTAACCTGACCCGGACGGGGGCGAATAGCTCAGTGGTAGAGCGCCTCGCTTACACCGAGGATGCCGCAGGTTCGAATCCTGCTTCGCCCACGCTGTCGCCTCCCGTCCGGCCGCGGACTGGGCGGGGACCTTTGTGATGTCATGGCGGGGGACCCAGGCGCTGCGGATCGCCCGGCTCCTGCTCCTGCCCCTGCTGCTCGTGCTGTCGATCCCGCTCCTGCTCACCGAGCTGGGCTTCTTCTCGGGCCACGACCTGGTCGGAGCAGCCATTCCGGACACGATCTTCCTGCGGCAGGCGGCCCTCGGCCTTGTCCATGGGCACGTCCCCTACAGCCAGCACTTCCTGGCCGGTCCGGACCGCCACCTGACCTTCATCTATCCACCCCTCAGCCTGGTCCTGGCGCTGCCCGCCCTGCTCGCCAGGACCCACTACTCAGCCGGGTTCGCGATCGAGATGATGGTCCTGCTCGGGGGGGGGCTACTTACTCTCCGAGCGGGCGTGCGACGGGCCGGGATTACCGCCCCGGTGGTCCTCTTCGCCGCGGTGCTGCTGGCTGCGGTCGGGCCGGTCGCCCTCAGCCGGGTGGACGGCCTCCAGGGGATCGCCCTGGCCGGGGCGGCACTGGCCCTGGTCGGGCGCCGGATCGCACTTGCGCTCGCCCTGGTCACCCTGGCCGCCCTGGTCAAGGAGACGGTTGCCGTGGTTGCCATACCGGTCGTGGTCTGGGCCCTCTGGCCTCCCGAGGGAGAGCCCTGGGCGATCGGTTTCCGGAGGCGGCTGGCCGCGGTTGGTCGAGGCCTGATCCCGGCCCTGGCGGTGGCGGTGGTGTTCCTGGCCTGGTCCCGGGGCCAGCTCTGGGGTGCTGCCTTGGCCGGGGTCCATCGAGGGGTTGAGGTCGAGAGCGTGCCTGCCACACTCAGCTACCTGGTCCGGCCATGGCTCAGGCTGCACTCCACCATCGGAAGCCTGGCGTCGGTCCAGGTCGTCGGACATCAGGCGTCCGTTGCCGCCGCCGTGGTCGGCCTGGTCGGGGTGGCGGGCCTGGTGTGGGGAGCGGTTCACTTCGCCCGAGAGCGGCGACGGCCGGCGACCAGCATCGCCTTCGCCGCCGCCGTGGCCCTGGCGACCACGCCGGTGCTGAGCCCCCAGTACCTGCTCGACCTGATGCCGGTCCTGGCCTTGGTGGCTCTGACCGAGGTCCCGCGGAGGCGTGCCAACCAGCTCTTGGGGCTGGCCCTGGTGACCGCCCTGCTGACTCAGATCGAGTTCCCTTACCTCTTCAGCTGGGTGGCCGCCCTGAACCCGCTCGCGATGGCCTTGGTGGGGGTGCGCAACCTCCTCCTGGTCGGCATCGCGATCACCCTGGCCTGGCCGCTTCCACGTCGGGAGGAGGCCGCCCTGGGTGAGGCTCCGACGGAGGCCGGCGTCTCCCTGCCGAGCGTGCTGCCGCAGTCCTGATCCAGCGTTGGGTTGGCTCGATCCGGTGCTAGCCTGGGGCCGGACTGGAGACTTGCCGGTGGGGAGGTGACGGTGTCTGAACTGGAGCCGGGCGAGTCCTCCAGACGGGGGCGTCAGGGCGCGCCCCGCTGGGTCGCGGCGGGGCTGCTCGTCCTCTTGGTTGTGGTTGCCCTCTCGGTCCGCGCCCAGTACTCGCGGGGGCCGAGCGCGGCTGCCCACGGGTCTGCCTCCGGCGCCGTCGGCACCGTCCTCCAGGTGCTCCTCCTGGTCGGCCTGGCCGCCCTTGAGCTGGTGATCGTGCTTGGGCTCCTCTACGCACCCTGGCGCAGGCTCACCCAGGCCGGCAAGAACGAGGGGCGGCGCCCGGTGCTGACCAGGATGCAGACGCTTCGGCTGGTGGCCCTGCCGGTAGCCTTCCTGGTCGCCGAGGCGATCTTCTTCTTCATCCTGGTCGGCAAGCGTCGGAGCTCCCTGGCCGGGCACGCGGGGCAGCCGGTTCTCCATCTCCCCAAGCACCCGCTGGTGCCCACCGTGTCCTCGGTGTCCCTGGCCAGCGCCACCGAGGTCGCCCTCGTCCTCGGGGTCGTGGTGGTGCTGGCCGTGCTCGGCTACCGCCTCTGGCGGGGCCCGTCGGCCGGAGCTCTGGCCGAGCCGGCCGAGCTGCCGAGGGAGCTGACCTCAGCCCTCGACGTGAGCCTGGCGGAGCTCGAGGCGGGCGGCGATCCCCGGCTGGCGGTGATCGCCGCCTACGAGCGGATGGAGCAGGTTCTGGCCCGGGTGGGGGTGCCCCGATCGGCCTTTGAGACCCCACGTGAATACCTGGACCGCG
>DATDII010000159.1:0-5937 GCA_036521135.1 Candidatus Dormiibacterota bacterium
AACGTCGCCAAGGTGACGGACAAGGTCGAGCCGGGTGTGGTTGACATCAGCGCAGTCGACGGTTACCAGAACACCACCTCGGCCGGCACCGGGATCGTGCTGACCTCGAATGGCGAGGTGCTCACCAACAATCACGTCGTCGACGGGGCGACCGCGATCACCGCCCAGGTCGACGGCAGCGGACCCGAGTACACGGCCCGGGTGGTCGGCTACGACGCCAGCGCGGACGTGGCCCTGATCCAGCTGGAGAACGTGTCCGGCCTGGCGACGGTGACCGTGGGCAACTCCAGCACCGTCTCGGTGGGGATGCCCGTCGTCGCCATCGGCAACGCTCTCGACCTGCCCGGGAAGCCGACCGTCACCAGCGGCTCGATCACAGCCCTCAACCGCTCGATCACCGCGACCGACGAGCAGGGCGCGGACTCGGAGAACCTGAGCGGGCTCCTCCAGACGGACGCACCGCTGGAGCCGGGCAACTCGGGTGGCCCGCTGGCCGACTCCTCAGGCCAGGTGGTCGGGATGAACACCGCCGCCGAGTCCGCGGACGGCGGCAACAACGACAACTCCCCCTCGACCGTCGGCTTCGCCATCCCCATCAACACGGCACTCAACGTCGCCAGCGAGATCCAGCAGGGGCAGGGCAGCTCCAGCGTCCACATCGGACTTCCCGCCTTCCTCGGCGTCGATGTCGCCAACGTCAGCGCCGCCGGCGGCAACGGCCTGGGCGGCTATGGCGGTAACGGCTACACCCCGCCAACCAGCTCGGGCGCACTGATCACCAACGTCTTCTCCTCCACCCCGGCGCAGTCTGCGGGCCTGGTCGCGGGCGATGTCGTCACCGAGGCCAACGGGGCCACGATCACCGACGAGAGCTCACTCGGCCAGGTGATCTCGAGCGCCAAGCCGGGGCAGACCATCTCGATCACCTGGGTCACCGCGAACCAGACCACTCATACCGCCAACGTGACCCTGGAGGCGGGTCCCGTCGGCTGACCCCCTCTCCCCCTCCGCACCGATCGAGCAGGCGCCCTCCGGTCCGAGACCGGGGGGTTTCCTGCGTTCTCTGGGCCGCGCGCGTCCCGGCGTTTCTGGCTCCGGGCCGACCGCACCGGCCCCGGGCGGCTGGTGCGGCGCTGGGGCCGAGACCGTCCCTACGCCGAGTGGGAGCCGGCCCAGGGGCGGTTAGCCTTCGACCCCGTTGACCTTGGGGGCAGGTCCCTTGGCGACCGTCAACTCGGAGCGACCCCACCTGATCCCGCCATCGACGGTCGCCCAGACCAGGCGGTAGCGGCCCGCCTGGACCAGCGCCAGGACTCTGCTCGGGGAGACCATGTCGAGCCCGGTCACCTGGGAGGCGGGGATCGGCGTCCCCCGGAAGGCCCAGTCACGGCCGGCGCTGGAGGTGGAGTACGCCAGGGCGGTGGCGCGGTGGGCGCTGGGTGCCACCAGGACCCAACCGTCGGACTGGCTGGCGAAGGAGGCCAGCACCCGACCCTTCGGCAAGGCGAGCGATGGCGCCGCCCGCCAAGCTCCGGTGGAGTTCTCGAAGACGCGAAGCGACTCACCGCTGCTGGTGGACGCGACCACGGTCGTCAGCGCCGCCCCGGTGCCGGTCGCCTGGGGAGGTGCCACCGTCACCTTGGCGGCCTGGCTGAAGCTACTAGGCAGTACCTCGGGCTGCCAGGTGGCCCCGCCGTCGGCGCTGTGCCAGAGGGCCGCCATCCCAGTGCAGGATCCGCTCACCCAGCCGCTCGAGGCGCTGGTGAACCAGACCGAGGTGGGCAGGCAGCTCCCCGACCCGAGCGCGGGCAGCCGCACCACCGACCAGGCGGCGCCGCCGTTGGATGTGGACACCAGGCTGCCGTTGCCGAGCACGGCGAAGATGTCCTTGCTGCTGAGGGCGAAGATCGGATCAGGCCCGGTGGACGCCCCGTTGGGCAGGACCCCGGCCTCCCAGCGGGACCCCCCGTCAGTGGTCACGGCGAAGCCCGAGTCGCGAATGTACTGGTAGGGCAGGATGACCACCGCCGCTGCCTCGGCCCCCATCACGGTCAGGACGACACCGCCGTTGCTGGCGTCACCGGCCGGGTTGACCTCCTGCCAGTGGGTCCCGCCGTCGACAGTGCGAATGACCTGCCAGTAAGGCCTTGACGCGACCACGGCCCATCCGACCTGGGCGCTCGGGAAGTTGATCTGCTCGATCTTGGAGACCAGGGTTCCGACCGCGGTGTCGGGGAGAGACTGGGTCGCGGGCGCGACCGGGGCCACCGGGAGGAGGCTGATCAGGAAGATCACGAGCGCGACAGCTCCCACCAGGGGGACCGGCCAGAGCCATCGGTAGCGCCAGCGGGGCCGACCAGCGGCCGGCGTCACTGACTGCTGAGGATCGACTTCACTTGCTCATCGATCAGGGACGCGTACGAGGCGATGACGCTGGCCTGGCTCAGGGCCGAGTCCTGGGCCAGACTGACCTCCTGGCCGCCCGGTCTGACGAAGTAGAGGACGGTTGGATGCTCCACCATGTCCAGGCGGGGGATTTCGATCGGCAGGGAGAAGTCGGACCAGACGCGCTCCAGTTGCGGCAGTGATCCGGTCAGGTACTGCCAGTTGGGGAGGTGATCGACCAGGGTGGTCGAGTCAAAGGAGCGGACCACGGCCAGGCTGTGGTAGATCGGGTTGGCCACCACCGCCACGAACTCGACGTCATGGGCGAGCGGCCCCAGGGCGCGGTCGGCGGCGGCGATCTGCTCCGCCACGATCGGGCACTGGTAGTAGCACAAAGGGTCGAGGAAGGTGAGCACCACCACCTTGTTGGACCACTGCCTGAGGTCAACGGTGCGCCCGTGCTGGTTCACCAGCGTGAGGTCAGGCAGGTTCACGTTGCTCATTGACGAGACCGGCCCCCCGGTGTTGAGCGCTTCGATGGTCGCCGACTGGGCGGCGGCCACCGGGAGCCCGAGCAGCACCGGCACCGCCGCCACCACCAGCGCCACCATCCCGCCGAGGGCGGCCACCCCGCGGAAGCCGGTCGATGCGACCGGGCGCCCGACCGGGGCCGGGGCCAACGCCGGCTCGGGCCTGGTCCCGAGCCAGGCACAGATCAACATCACAGCCAGAAGCGGCGAGAGGTTGGGGTCGGTGGCGGTCTTGCTCCCCAGGGCGCCAAAGTCCTGACCGACCCACCAGGTGATCGCGAGCCAGACCAGGGCGGCTATCGTCCAACGCCTGGGCACCCGCCCGGAAACCAGCCCCAGACCCAAGGCGGCCAGCACCACGATGAAGATCGAGTTGAGCAGCACCGGCTGGGCCTGGGCCAGATGGGCGGCGCCGAGCACCGGGCCGGAGAGGAAGCCGGGCTGGGGAACCCGTCCCATGGCGAGGAACATCGCGCTCAGGCCCCGGCCGGTCCAGAATCCCTCCCAGGGGATCGCCTGGAGGATCGCTCCGAAGAGGAGGACGGCGCCCACCCCGATGCGGATGCCTCGATAGACCTGCCCGTTCGCCCATATCCTGAGCGGCGCGAGCAGGAGCGCCGCGGCAGCCACGTAGACCAGAACCGCTCCGGGGGCGCCCATCAGCTCGGTGGTGCCGGGAATCATGAGCGCCCCCAGCGCCTCCCCGCCCACCCAGACAAAGAGCCCCCAAGCGATCGAGCCCCAGAGTGCCGCTCTCCCGAGCTTCGAGTCACCGCCGGCGAGAATGCTCACCCCGAGCCCGACCTGGACGAAGACGGTGGCCACGGCCAGGTCGAGCGGGTGAGCCTGCCAGAAGTAGACCTCCCAATTCAGGAGATTGGCTAGCAGGTGGGGCTGGCCGGCGCCGAGGGGTCCAACCACGTTCTTGGCAAAGCTCCCCGGCATCGCCGGCTGGGCCTGGAGCAGGCCGTCGACGATCCAGATGATCCCGATGGCCCTGCGAAGGAAGATCCGAGCCGGCAGTCGGGGGGCGACTCTCAGCGGCGGGGAGAGGCCGACCGGGGCCTCGCGATTGGCCCGCTCGTCGAGGAAGCGGAGTCCGACCTGGACCCCCCAGCAGATCCAGACCAACGCCAGGATGATCAGCAGGTCGATGAAGAGGTAGGGGTAGAAGCCGCCGATCGTCTCGGTGCCGTAACTCCCCATCCCTGGCATTGCGGGGCTGGTCCTCCGCGATCTGGCCGCTACCGACCCTGGCCATAATACTCAGGGCCGAATTGAGCCCCGATCCCCGGTACCCGGCTCCTCACCCGCGCGAGCGAGGTCGCGGCACAGGAGGCGGACCGCACGTCGCCGGAAGACGCCGGGAGCAGACCGTGCCACTAGGGAGAGCTGAGCCGTGAAGCCTGAGTGCATGCCTGGCATGGTGATGCCCGGATGTGCCACGGCGGTCCCCCCTTCGCGGGCCCAGTCCGGCCCCCCGGTGATCGAGCTGGCCCTGATCGTGGTGGTCGTCCTCTCGACCTACGTCCTGGTGATCTTTGTCTGGAGGCACTTCCAGCGGGGTCAGATCGCCAGCTACCAGGCCCTGCCCGATCTGGTCGGCCACGTCGCCCATGCCCTCGGAATGATCGGCATGGCCCTGCTGATGATCGGGACCTTGACCACGATCGGGCCCCTCCTCGCCTACGTGATCGGTTACGGCCTCTTCGCCCTCCTCTTCGGTGTGCGGCTGGTGGTCCGCTGGAGCTCCTGCGATCGCCGCCGGGAGAGCTGGCATTGGTTCATCAACGCCTCGATGGCGTACATGTTCTCGGCCACCAGCGTGCCCCTGGTCACGATCGCGTGCCTGCTGACCTACCTCTACTTCATCGTGGTCGCGGCCAGGGGCTCGCGGCCACCCCTGGAGCCCCCCCGGGATGGACCTCGCGAGCACCCCGCCCTCCGGGCCCTGGATGCCCACGGCGACATAACCATCGCCATCTCGATGGTGCTGATGCTGAGTCTGACCCAGTGGCCCCAGTGGTTCAGCTGATCGCGCCCGCGATCACCCCAGGTGCCGGTCGCTGGTTTGCGGCCGGGGTAGAGTAGATCCCATCGTGATCGGAACCGCCGACGCCAGCTCGGTGGCAGATGAGGCTGGCCCGCAGCTCCAGCAGGTCCAGCTCGCCATCCGAGGCATGAGCTGCGGCGCCTGCGCCGCCAAGATCGAGCGCAGCCTCAACACCCTGGAGCACGTCAGGGCCGAGGTGAACTACGCCTCTGAGCGCGCCACCGTCTCGCTCTTCGCCGAGGTTCCGCTCCAGGCCCTGATCGAGCGCGTCGAGTCGGCCGGGTACGGCGCCGAGCTCACCGGGACCAGCCACAGCGCCGCCGACGACGCCGCGGAAGATGACCGCCGGGTGCGCTACCTGGGCCGCCGCCTCCTGGTCGCCGCCCTCCTCTTCATGCCGCTCGGGGAGTGGTCGACCGCCTTCTCCCTGCTCCCCTGGCTGCGCTTCCCCGGCTGGCAGTGGTTGTTCATCGCCATGGGGGCTCCGGTTGTGCTCTGGGCCGCCTGGCCCTTCCACCGGGCCGCGATCAGGGCCGCCCGCCACCGCACCTCGACGATGGACACCCTGGTCTCGATGGGGATCCTTGCCGCCACCGGCTGGTCGGTCTACGCCATGTTCTTCCGCGACTTCAGCGAGCCGGGACGCTCGGGGCTCTACGTGCTCCTCCACCAGGGAGGTGGGGCCCTCTACCTCGACGTCGCCGCCGGGGTGACGACCTTCCTGCTCGCCGGGCGCTTCTTCGAGGCGGTGGCCAGGCGGCGCGCCGGCAACGCTCTCCGGGCCCTGGCCGAGGTCGGCGCCAAGGACGTGTCAGTGCTCGACGGTGACGGCTCCGAGCGCCGGCTGCCGGTGGCCCAGCTCCGGCTTGGCGACCGCTTCATCGTCCGGCCCGGGGAGACGGTCGCCACCGACGGCCAGGTGGTCCTCGGCCAAGCCGCCGTCGACTGCAGCTCGATGACCGGCGAGGC
>DATDII010000160.1:0-5211 GCA_036521135.1 Candidatus Dormiibacterota bacterium
CGGGCGTTGGACTGGTCGCCTCGGTGGCCGGCCTGGACCGGGAGCTGGAGGAGGCCGACCTGGTGATCACCGGAGAGGGACGCCTCGACCGAACCAGCCTGGAGGGCAAGGTCGTCGGGGAGGTGCTGGGACGGGCCCAGGCCCTTGGGATTCCCTGCCTGGTCCTGGCCGGATCGGCCGAGGCCGAGACGGTGGCCCAGGTCCAGGGCCGGGGGGCGGTGGTCAGGATCACGTCTTCCCAAGGCTCCGGTCCCCCCCTCCCCGAGCGGGCCGCGTCTGAGCTCGCCTCAGCCGCCGCGGCCGCCTGCTTGGAATTGGCGGGACCCCGGGCCGCCCGTCAGTAGACGGGGACGCACCACTCCCGGTACTTCTCGACCTCGCCCCTGACCAAACCGAAGTAGGTCGCCTCCAGCTGGCGCGCGAAGGGGCCGGGCTCGCCACCGCCGACGGGCCGGTGATCGATCTCGACGACCGAGGAGATCTGGGCCCCGGTCCCACAGAGAATCACCTCGTCGGCGATGTAGAGCTCGGTCCGGTCGATGGGACGCTCGAGCAGGGGCAGGCCCATGTCCTCAGCCCAGATCTGCATCAGGGTGGACCGGGTGATCCCCTCAAGGATGTTGTCGGAGACGGGCGGGGTGATCAGGGTGCCCTGGCGGATGATGAAGAGGTTCTCGGCCGAGCCCTCGCAGACGTGGCCGTCCTGCCCCAGCACGATCGCCTCGTCCAGGCCGTTGGCGGCGGCCTCGCTCTTGGCCAGGGCGGAGTTGATGTAGGTCCCGCTGATCTTGGCCCGGGCCGGGGCCGAGTTGTCGTCGATGCGGCGCCAGCTGGAGACCATGCAGCGCAGGCCACGGCTGCGGTCGAGGTACTCGCCGTAGGGCTGGGAGTAGATGAGGAAGCCGTCGGCGAGCCCGTGGAGCCGGACTCCGATCTCCTCGGCCGACTTGTAGACCAGGGGCCGGACGTAGGCGTCGCTGCGGAACTGGTTGCGCCGCAGGAGCTGGATCGTGATCTGGGTCAGCTCCTCCGGGGAGTGGGGCAGCTCCATGGTGAGGATCGACGCCGACTGGTGCAGTCGCTGGAAGTGCTCAAAGGGGCGAAAGACGTAGAGCTGCTCCCGGCTCTCGTTCCAGTAGGCGCGGATCCCCTCGAAGCAGGCGGTGCCGTAGTGGAGCGCGTGGGTCATGATCCCGATCCGGGAGTCGCGGTAGCGACGCTGCTCGCCCTCAAAGAAGACCCAGGCGTCCTGCTGGTTGAAGGCCTGAGCCCCGCCCGACCTTGTCTGCGCAGGGTCCGGGTCGAGCACCAGCTGGGCTGACTCCGGGCGGGCTCCGCGATCGGTCATGGCACCTCCTTCAGCGCAGGTGGGGCGGCTCCGGTCTGACCGGCCGCCAGTATACGGCGGGACTTCGGCGCTGGCCGGCACCGGCTTCGAGGAGACGGCAGAGGCGGTGATACGATCCCGCCCTGTCATGCGAACGCCCTGGGTCGGTTCTGGCGTGACGCGCTGGCTAGTTCCTGGGCTCCACGTCAAGCGCTGGGCGGCCGTCACCATCATCGCGATTGTGGGGATCGGCCTCGGGATCAGCTATGCGCTGCGCGACTTCTACCAACAGGCCCACCTCCCCGCCTTCACCTACAACCTGACCCTCCAGTTCTGGCCCCGCTACGTTCGGGCCGCGATCTTCCTCGGGATCGGCCTGGTGCTGCTCGCCCTGGGGATGTACAAGCTGACCCGCTCACTGCTCAGCCCCTTCGTCCCGGGCGGGGACAAGGCCCTGGTCGAGCGCCTCTACGACTTCCGCCGGCTCCAGAAGGGACCCCGGATCGTGGCCGTCGGCGGTGGTACTGGGCTCTCGACCCTGCTCCGGGGGATCAAGCGCCACAGCGGCAACGTCACCGCCCTGGTCACCGTCGCCGACGACGGCGGCAGCTCGGGCCGGCTCCGCTCCGAGTACAAGGTGCTCCCCCCCGGGGACTTCCGCCAGTGCCTGACCGCCCTGGCCGACGTCGAGCCCCTGATGACCGAGCTCTTCCAGTACCGCTTCCAGGAGGGCTCACTCAGCGGCCACTCCTTCGGCAACCTCTTCATCATGGCCATGAGCGACATCACCGGGGACTTCGAGCACGCGCTCCGCGAGTCCGGCCGCGTCCTCGCCGTCCGGGGCCAGATCGTGCCCACCACCCTGGAGACGGTCACCCTCTGCGCCATCGCTGGCGAGGAGGTACTGGTCGGCGAGTCCAAGGTCCCGACCGGCAAGGGGCCGATCCAGCGGGTCTTCCTCGTCCCCGAGCATCCCCGGCTCAACCCCGAGGCCCAGCTGGCGATCATGAACGCGGAGATGGTGCTGATCGGCCCGGGCAGCCTCTACACCAGCCTCCTGCCCAACCTGCTGGTGGACGGCATGATCGAGGCGCTGCGCTCCACCCCGGCGATCAAGGTCTACGTCTGCAACGTGGCGACCCAGCCTGGGGAGACGACCGGGTACGCGGTCCACGACCACGTCGAGACGCTCGAGCGCTACGTCGGCAGCGGCCTCTTCGACTACGTGGTCGCCAACAGCAACCTGACCCTGCCGCTCTCGCCGGCGGCCCAGGAGGCGGGTGTCCACCGGGTGACCTTCGATCGGAGCCGGGCCCACGGCAACGGGCGGGCGACCAAGTACGTCCTCGGCGACCTGGCATCCCCCAAGATCACGACCCACCACGATCCCGACAAGCTGGCCCGGCTGCTGATGAAGCGGATCTGGTCCCGCGTTTGACTAACGCCGCCGGAGGCGACCATGCTCCGCCGCTGCTGATCGTTGCGGCTTGGGTCGGGTTCCACCTGCATCCGTTCCGAGCCAGCCTGGAGACTGCTTGCCGGTAGTCGCCGTCCCACCCCTGGTCGCCGCGCTCCGCTGGCGCGCGGGCGCCAGCGCCGCCCTCCTGGTGGTGGCGGTCCTGGCCGTCTTCACCGCCGCCTCCGGGCCGCTCTTCCTGGCAACCGCCGACACCGAGGTGATGCACGCCCAGCTCGAGGCGGCAGGACCCGACCAGACCGTGATCACGGCCGCCAACCCCATCCCCGCCTTCAACTCCCTGCGCTCGATCCGGGGGGTGTCCAAGGTCGCCCACCAGTCCGGCCTGACCAACTGGTACGGCCGGCCGACGATCACCCAGGACGTCGGCTTCTCCCGCTTCAAGGGCAACTTCGGCGACCTGGTCTCCCGCACCGGCGTCTGTGGCCACCTCCAGTTCGTCAGCGGCCACTGCCCGAACGGGCTCTTCCAGGTCGCCATCACAACCCGGGACGCCAGCCGCCTCCGGGCCAAGATCGGCAGCCTGCTGGCCGTGCCCGGGGTGGACCAGTTCAAGGTGAGCGGGATCATCAAGGTTGGCAACCTGGCCAACCCCTACTGGCTCGGGGATGACTTCTTCGACTACTCGCCCCAGGAGATCCACAAGCCGCCCACCCTGGACGCGTTCTTCGCCTCGGCGGCGACCCTGGCCCGGCTCAAGAGCCTAGTCACGATCCAGTACCCGATTCAGGTCGCTCGGACCGGCCCCGAGACGCCCTCGCCGCTGAGGCACGCCGAGAGTCGCTTCGCCTACGTCATGCGCAACACCTTCAGGCTCACCGTCTCCACCAGGCTGGGCAGCGCGCTCAGCAGCTACCAAGCCCAGGCCAACGCGGTGGCCGCCATCGTCGGAGTGGTCGCCCTCCAGTTGCTCCTGCTCACCCTCTTCGTCCTCTACGTCCTGGTGGCCAGGACCGCGATGGCCAGGCGCTCGGAGGTGGCCCTGGCCAAACTCCGGGGCGCGAGCCTGGTCTCGCTCCTGGTGATGGGGGTCGCCGAGCCCACGGTGATCCTCCTGATCGCACTCCCGGTTGGGTTCGTCGGCGCCTACCTGGCCATGCAGGTCGCCTCCCGGGTGGCTCTGGACGGGGCGCCGGTGCCGGTGACCGCGCTGGCCCTGGTGGCCGCCCTGGCCGCCTTCGCCAGTGGCGTGGTGGCCACCTTCGCCGGATCGCGCCGGCTCCTGACGAGGCAGCTGATCGACGAGCTCCGCTCGACCGAGGACAAGCCCTCGCCCGTCGCCCGGGCGGCCTGGGAGGGGGCGGCCCTGGCGCTGGCCGCAGCTGGGCTGCTGGAGCTGGGGACGGCCGGAGTCCTGACCGGCTCCCATCCCAACCCGATCGCCCTCTTCGCGCCCGGCCTGATCGCCCTCGGGATCGCCGTCCCGGGCACCCGGCTGCTCCCCCTCGCCTGCGCCTACCTGGTCCGGCGCACCCGTCACTCTCCCCATGTCGCGTCCGGCCTGGCCGTGCGCCAGGTGATCCGGCGGCCGGCCGCCCTTCGCCAGATCCTGATCCTGACGGTGGCGGTGGGGCTGTCCGCCTTCGCCGTGATCGGCTGGTCGGTGGCCGGCACCAACCGGACCCTCCGGGCCGAGTTCGACGTTGGCGCGGCCCAGGTGGTCAAGGTCAAGGTTCCACCCTCGGTCAACCTGGTCAACGCCGTCCGCCAGGCCGATCCCTCCGGCCGTTACGCCATGGCGGTGATGGAGTCGCGCCAGCCTAGCGCCGACCTGATCGCGATGGACCCGACCCGGATGGCCCGCGTCCCCTACTGGTCCGACTCGGTCAGCCCGGCGGAGCTGGCCCGGCTGGCGCGCTGGCTGCAGCCGAAGGTCACCCCCCCCCTGATCCTGACCGGCGACCAGGTTCGGGTGACCGCCGACCTCAGCGCCACCGCCTACCCGCCCCCCGACCTGGTGGTCAACATGCTCGACAGCGGCGGCAACGCCCAGGAGGCTGACTTCGGCTACCTCACGCCGGGCAGCCACACCTACGTGGCCGCTCTCCCGTCCGCCTGCACCGGCGGCTGCCGGGTCCAGTCGCTGACGCCGATCTGGTTCCCGAGCGCCACGGGACCTCCCCAGGTCCTCTACACGCTCGCGATCTCCGGGCTGGCCGATCACCAGCGCGGCAGCTGGCAGGCCCTCGACCAGAGGGTCTACCAGTCCGGCTACTGGGCCACCAGCTCAGGCGCGATCAAGGTCTCCGGCGCCAGCCAGACCCTGACCCTGGTGGTCCACGACACGGTGTCCCAGGACCAGCCGCCGAGCGTGCTGGCCGCCCCCCTGCCGAAGACGCTCCACGGGGTGGCCACGGTGGCGAGCCAGCCCAACGCGCCAGTCCACAACGCGATCGAGGACTTTGAC
>DATDII010000161.1:0-9838 GCA_036521135.1 Candidatus Dormiibacterota bacterium
GTCGAGGATGTCGGGCGCGACGACTCGCCAGCTGGCCGGCTGCTCATCACCGATCACCAGGTTGCAAAGACAGCCAGCACCGCGCTCGCCGCCGCCTGGACGCCGCCGGCGGCCGGTGACCAGGTGCTTGGGTCGAACGGGCGGATGGCATCCGCCAGAGTGGGATCGAACGGAACCGTGCTGATGAGTCTTCCGCCCACCTCCGCGATCTGGGCGGCCAGGTCCACGGCAGGTCCCGACCGGTTCAGCACGACTAGCGCCGGCACTCCGGGCAGCTCGCGCTGGATGGCAGTTGCTCTGTCGGCCAGCTCTCCGACGAACCTCTCGCGCCCATCCCAGACCAGGACCACAGCGGCCAGTTCGTTGGCCTTGGTGGTCCGGCTCGAGCTCGTCCCCCAATCGGCCAGTCGGGGGCGGTGCCCCCGCTCTCTGGCACCGGGCCATTCCGGGGTGAGATCCTCCAACCCCCCGATCCCGAGCTCGGGCCGGGTGCGCTCCAAGTGGGCCGCGACCGCCCGGAACACGGTGGTGCAGCCGACCAGGGGACGGATCCCGAGAAACGCGACCATCGTCCATCCCCAGCCGGGGCGCGGGTCAGAGCGCAGGACTTCAGGCGCGCGTTCCGCGGCAAACCACTGCGGCGGTCTTCGCTGGCTCGCTCCTATGGAACGGCACAGATAGCCGAGGGCGAGCCAGGCCCACCGGGCCAGCGACACCCCCTCGGCCTTACCCCAGGCAAGGAGGGCGGTGCTCACTCCGAGGAGGCTCGCGACCACCAGCCGCACCCCCGCCGGGAGCGGGAGTTCGGCCAGCGCCCAGATCCCCATCGCGCCAAGCCCGGCGAGGACAAGCCGGGGCGCCGGCAGCCCGAGCGCGACCAGGGCCTCGCCGTTCAGGTTGTCCGAGATCCGCAGGTTGTCCACGCCCACTCCTGTAGCCACGCCGCGCCCCTGTGGAGTCCCCTGGTCCGCGCCGATGGGGCCGGTGGCTCAGCGGGTCCGGACCACCTCCGCGGCGAAGCCCTGAAGTTGCCCCGGAAGCCTTGGGGGTTTGGTCACCCGCACCTTGACTCGGGACACATGGGCAAGCCGCAGCACGGCAGCGGCGATCGTGGCCGCCAGCGTCTCGATCAGGCGGAACTCGCCCTCCTCGACAAGCGTGCGGACGACCTGGTAGACGTCGACATAGTTGACCGTCGCCAGATCGTCGCTGCTCATGGCCGTCCCGCCTTCGACCTCAAACTCGAGATCAACCGTGAACTCACCTCCCGAGCGTCGCTCCTCGGCTGAGACACCGTGATGACCGTAGAAGCGCAGGCCCTGGAGCAGGAGCCGATCGGGAGGGCGCTGGCGTTCCTCCGCTCCGGAAAGAGGCTCGGTGTCGACCAACAGGAAGGGGCCTGAGAACTAACGCCGGACGTCGGGCTTCTTCTCGACGGCCTCGATCGCGTCGATGTGGACGACTTCGCGCCGGTTGTCCCGGGTGGGGAACAGCACCACCAGGGTCTGGGAGAGCGCCGCGATGACCTGGCCCACGTCACCGACCGAGATGCCTTCGATCACCTCACCGGTGCTGTGGCGAACGATGTCGTTCACCTTGACCCAGCTCCCCGGAGGCCACCGCATCTCCGGGGTCAGCTCGTCCGGACTGAGATCCTCTGGGGAGACAGTTCCCCGGTTGCCACCCCAGGGGCGGGTCGGAGACGGTCGGGGTGCGACCCTGGCAACCGGCGGGGCCGGCGTTCCCGGGGGGAGCTCGGTCTCCACCTCGTCTTCGATCTCCAACTCCTCCTCTTCGTCTTCGTCGTCCGGCGCCGGGTCGACCAGCGGGTCCACGGGATCGGACTGCGGCTCGGGCGCTTTGGGCGTGCGCTTCGGACTCATCGGCACCAGACCTTGGGCTAGGGGCCAGTCATCAGGACCGGCCGCTGCGCGACCTCCCCACGATCCCAGCCTATCACGCCTTTGGGGCGCTCCCGAACCCGCTCACTCCTCCACGATCGACGTGATCCGCCAGGGATCACGCTGCCCGTCCAGCACCAAGCGCAGCTGGACCGGCTCACTGGTCGTGCTCGGGGCGGCATCGGTTGTCAGGAAGCTGGTTCGGTCACGGTAACGGAGCCGCACGGTCGCTTGGCCCTGGCCGGCGATGTCCGAGATCTCGAGGTTCAATGACTCTCGAAACGGGCTGACCTGGATCCCGGCCGCCTGGTAGGCGGTGAAGCGGGCCCGGAGCTCGGCGAGGGCGTCGCCAGCGAACGCCTGGCCGAGGCGGCTCAGGTTGCCACTGACCGCGGCATCGTCGAGGATGGCCAGGATCCTTCGGACCTCGCTCCGGATCCGGTCCACCAGCTGGGGGTCAGGAGCCCGGCGCCGCTTGGGCAGGTTGGGCATCTAGGCCTGGCCTCCCCTGGGACGCAGCCTTCGGAGGAGATCGGTTGGCAGGTAGGCGGTGCCGCCCGCGCCTGCCGCCTCCGATACGTCGAGGACGGCTCCCGGGGCATCGTCCTCATCCAGGGCACCCTCCAGGGAGACGGGCAATGGCGGGACCTGGACGGTTGGGGCCTCCGCCCAGCCGAAGTCGTCTGAGGACGGGGAGGGCGAGGCCGATCGGCCCGCCCCCTGGGCCTGGGCCGCCTTGAGGCGTCCGACCGACTCCGCCGCCGCCAGCCCCGACCCGGTTGGGATCTCCTCGTACCCCGGCCGGCGAACTCCCTGGACGGTCCGACCCCCCAGTGCCACCGGAAGACTGTCGATGTTCTGGAGCAGGGTCATTCCGGCCGCCTCGACCAGACACTGCAGGGTCGGCAGCGGCCAGGGGGAGTCACCGGGGAACACATAGCAGCGGTTGGCGGGGAAGTGGCGCAGTTGGGACAGGACGGTGAACCCCGGGTTCCCGCTGCAGACTACCGCGGCCGGCGCCTGGCCGCGGGCGAGCCTGGCGCCGATGCGGGCCAGGCTGGTCGCGGCGTCGACCAACTCCATGTCGTCGACCGCGCCGACCACCCGAAACGAGGGCACCAGCTCAGCGACCTGGCGGGCCAGGCCCGCATCACCAACCACGACCACGGTGCCGATCTGACTGGGATTGTCCACTTGTCGGCCGATCGTACCCCAGGCCAGGGAGTCAGTCACCCCGGCGAGACAGGCCAGCCCCCTCAGGCGGGCTTGAGTTCCTCCAGGTGGACGGTGATCTCCTCCAGGCGCTTCTGGTCGACATCGACCCCCAACCCCGGCCTGGTCGGGACCGCCATCGTCCCGTCCGGAGCCAGCTCGAACGGTTGCTCCAGGAGATCCCTCTCGAAGTAGCGGTCGCTGGCCGAGGTGTCGCCTGGCAGCGAAAAGCCGGGCAGAGCTGCGAGTGCCAGGTTCGCGGCGCGCCCGATCCCGGTCTCCAGCATTCCCCCGCACCAGACTGGCCAGCCGGCCTCCTGGGCCGTTTGGTGGATCAGGGCCGCCGGTCGCAGTCCGCCGACCCGGCCCGCCTTGATGTTGAGGATCCGCCCGGAGCCGAGGGCGATCGCTGCCCGGAGGTCGGTCAGGGACTCCACGCTCTCATCGAGGCAGATCGAGGTCTCGAGCTCGGCCTGCAGGGAAGCGTGGTCGAGGAGATCGTCGTGCGCCAGAGGCTGCTCGATCATCATCAGATCAAACTGGTCCAGGGCGCGGAGCTGGTCCCGGTCCTGGAGCGAGTAGGCACTGTTGGCGTCGAGCATGACCGGGGTGCCCGGGAAGCGCTGCCGCACCGCTCGAGCGAGCTCGACATCGTAGCCCGGCTTGCACTTGAGCTTGATCCGCTGGTAGCCCTTGGCCAAGTAGCCATCGATCGCACTCAGGGTCGCCGGAAGAGTGGCCTGGATCCCGATGCTGACGCCGCATCCGATCCGGTCACGAACCCCGCCTAGGATCTGGGCCAGGCTGCGCCCCTGGGCCCTGCCGCTCTGGTCCAAGAGCGCCATCTCGGCCGCCGCCTTGGCCATGTTGTGACCTCTCACCCAGGCCCAGCTTTGGGCATGCCCGTCGACGTCTGCCGGAGCCCGGCCCACCACCGAGGGCATGATGTAGTCCCGGAGCGCCAGGAGCGCGCCCGCAGTGGTCTCCGAGGAGTACCCGGGCTCGATGCCGGCAGCGCACTCGCCGATCCCGCTCGCCCCGTCGCCCTCCACCTCGACCAGCACCGCCCGCCGCACCGTCTGGGTTCCGAAGCTGGTCGTAAATGGCGCGATCAGGGGGAGCTCGACCACCCGCAGCCGCGCATGTTCAACCCGCAATTGCGGGTGCGCCTCAGTCACTCCAACCGCCCCCCCAGATCTTTTCCACCAGGCCAGCCAACAATGCCGCTCGCCGCGGCAGCGAGTTCAGGTCCGCCCATTCACCCTCGGCGTGGGCATTGCCTCCCACGATCCCGAGTCCGTCGAGCGTCGGGACGCCGAGGGCAGCGGTGAAGTTCCCGTCACTTCCGCCGCCCGCGACGGCACCCTCGAGCCGAGGCCAGCCGAGTTCAACGGCGGTCATCTCAGCCAGGCGGAACAAGCGAGCCGCAGATGAGCGCTCGAAGGGCGGCCGATTGGCGCCCCCGCTGACCTCCAGCTCGGCCCCGGGCAGGTCGACCCGGAGCTGGTGCATCTCCAAGTCCACCCGGCTCGCCTCCGCGGTGGTGGCGAACCTGACGTCGACCTCGAGAGCCGCCTCCGCCGGGATCACGTTGGTTCGGGTGCCGGCCCGAAGGCGGGTGGGCGAGACGGTGGTGCCCAGGTCGGGGCGCCCCAGGCCGGCGATCTTGGCGACCAGCGGAGCGATGCCCACCAGGGAGTTGACGCCCCGCTCGGGCTCGAGGCCAGCGTGGGCGGCCCGCCCCTTCACGGAGATCCGGTAGCCGCCCACCCCCTTGCGGGCGACCTTGATCGCCTCGCCGACCGGGGGCTCGAGCACAAGCACCGCGGCCGCCGCCCGAGCCTCGGTCTCGATCAGGGCCCGGGACCGGCCGCTGCCCACCTCCTCGTCGCCGGTGAGGAGGACGGTAAGGCCCCCCCCCCGGCCAGGCCGTTCCTGGAGCGCCGCCACGGCGGCCAGGGCGACCACGATCCCGCCCTTCATGTCGAAGACCCCAGGCCCCACGACCCGGCCCTGAGAGAGGCCGAAAAGTGGCTCGAATGAGTTCACGTCCCAGACCGTGTCGAGGTGGCCGAGGAGGAGGACGGACGGTCCCCCGGCCCCCTTCCAGCGGAGTAGCAGCGAGGGCACCCCGCCATCCTCCAGGAGTTCACTCACAGCCCCGGTGGTCTGAGTCTCGAAGAGCCCCTCAGCTCGGCGAGCGCAGTCCCCCAGGGCGGCCAGGTCGCCGCTTGGAGACTGGCAGCGCACCAGCTCCTCGAGGGCATCGCGCCAGCGGGTCAGGTGCCCGGCCAGCCACTGCTGCAGGGAGGGGAGGTTGGCTGACCCAACCAGGGGAGGCACGAGATCAGTCTAAGAACCGGGCCGAGGTGGGCACCCAGGGTTGCCTGGAGGCAAGGGACCAGTCTCGATCAGCCCGGCCGCCTACTTGCAGGTCCACTCACCGGACTCGCCGATGGAGAACATCTTGGCGGCGATGTCCGACTGCTGCACCGGATCCCAGATGTCAGTGCCGCCGTGACCGTGGAAGGTCGCCGGCATGAACTGAAAGAGACCACTGGCCCCCGAGTACCGGTTGACCGCCAGCGGGTTCAGGCCGGACTCGCACTGGGCCACCCCGAGCAACCATGAGTAGGAGACGTCGTACTGCTGGGCGGCCGCCCAGATGATCTGGGTGATGGTGCCGATCGGCGGCTCCGGCACGGCCTGCCAGAACGCCGCCCCGTAGGGGAGCGACGCGGTCACCACCGGCGGCGGCAGAACCTGTGCCTCTTGGAGGGGCAGGGTCACCTGGTAGTCGGTCACCGACAGCACGCTCCTGGCCTGGCTCGCGACCTGGGCGATCGCCGCCGGTGCGGTCGAGGGCGGCCCGGTCGCGCCTCCGGTGTCGATGGCGCCGACCACGGGGGCGGCGACGAGGAGTACCGCCGCCGCGACGATCCAGCGCAGCCGGCCGGCCAGGAGTGGGGCCGTCCGGACCCGGGCCGGGGCCTCGTGGTGGAGGGAGAGCGCCACCCGAGGGGTGTAGGAGGGCCAGGTCAGCTGGGCCACGTCAGGAGCCGGCCGAGGGAGGGTAGATGAACCCGTCGAATCCGGAGCCTGAGTCAGGGATCACCCGGTAGTCGACCTTGTCGAACCCGCCTCCGCTCGCCCCGTAGTAGTTCATCTCGGAGACCTCGAAGTTGTTAGGCGAGCCCGCTCCGGGAACGTCGACCGCGGTCACGTAGGCGACGTGGCCAGCATTCGAGGCGCCGCCAGCCCCGGGCGGCCAGACCACGATGGCGCCGACCCTCGGGGTGCTGCCTTCGGCGTGGCCGGCGGCGGCGGCGTTGGCCCACCACTGGTAGGCGTCGCCGCCCCAGTTGACGTTCCAACCGTTAGCCCGCCATTGGCCGGCGGCCCAGTAGGTACACGTCCCGAAGGCAAAGGCCCAGTCGCCCGTGTTCACGCTGGCGCTGGGATGGACCAGCTCCGCCATCAGCTCGTCGGACTGGACCCCCAACTGACCCTGGATCGCCTCCGCCGAGGCCTCGTCGGCGATCAGCGTCTGGTCCGCCTTGGCCAGGGACTGCTGATCGTGCTGGATCGACCTGACCAGCTGCGCCACCTGGGAGGCGATCGCGTCGGGCAGGGTCGAGTTGTCGAAGAACTGGGTCATGTCGGGGGAGGCCAGTGCGGTAGCCACCTCGGCGGCGCCGTTGCCGTCGACGTAGGCGGTGCTCACCAGGCTGACCAGGGCGGTGCGGTCACCGGCGACTTGGACTTGGAGGACTTGCTGGGTCGTCTGATCGCTGCTCAATTGCTGGTTCAGCGAGTTGAGCTCGTTTTGGTTCGCCTCGATCTTGGTCAGCAGCGTCTTGACCGTGCTGGCGTCAGCGACTTGCCCGTGAGCTTCCAACTGGTCCAGGAGCGAAGTCAGAGCCTGCTGATTGACGGAATCGGCCGACTGCTGAGCGACCGCCCCCAGCCCTGTCCCAAAGATCGAGGAGACCCAGACCAACCCGGCGACGCTGGCAGCAAGCCATACGCGCCCGGCAATGCGGGCTCCGCGCATACGTCCTCCCACATAAGCGCGTGCGGTTTCGAGGGCTGGAAGGTAACCTATAGACCGCGCTCGGGTCAACTTTCACTAATCGGTCCGGAGCTCCTGATCGAAGTCGAGTCGATCTGAAGCTGCGCCGACCGGACCCCACTCATGGACCAGCTCCACCAGCCGGCGCAGCTGGTCAGGATCCGAGTCTGGGAGCACCCCGTGGCCGAGGTTGAAGATATGCCCCGGACGGCGGCCCGCCTGCTCCAGCACCAGGTTCGCGGCACCCTCCAGCGCCGGCCATGGCGCCAGCACGGCGGCGGGGTCCAGGTTTCCCTGGATGAACCGCCGCGCCCCGACCCGAGCCCGGACCTGGTCCAGCCGCAGGCGCCAGTCCACCGAGATCCCGTCGGGCCCGGTGGCGGCAATCGCCTCCAAGAGGTGGCCGGAGGCCGTAGAGAAGTACAGGACCGGTAGTATCGGGCGGAGCCGCTCGATCAGACCCTTGAGGTGGGGGGCGACATGGCGGACGAAGGTGGCCTGGTCCAGCACCCCGACCCAACTGTCGAAGAGCTGGACCACGTCGGCCCCAGCCTCGGCCTGGGCGGTGAGGTAGCGGCCCAGCACCTCGACCAGAGTGGTCATCAACTGGCCCCAGACCCCGGGCTCGGAGTGGATCAACGCCCGAACGTGGGGAAAGTCGCGGGATCCCCGGCCCTCGACCAGGTAGCAGGCCATGGTGAACGGGGCGGCCCCGAAGCCGACCAGGGCCGCGCGCGTCCCCAGCCGCTTCCGGGAGGCCCTGATCGCGGGAAACAGGTATGGCGTCGCCTCCTCGGCCGCCACCACACTCAGCGCCGCGACCTGGGAGGCGGTCCTGATCGGCGCGCCAATCACCGGGCCGACGTCCTCGACGATCTCGAAGGGGACCCCCATCCCCTGGAGCGGCAGCATGATGTCGGCGAAGACCACGGCCGCGTCGACGCCGAGGAGGTCGACCGGCAGGCAGGTCACGTCCGAACTCAGCTCCGAGTTGGTGGCCAGTTCCAGGAAGCTGTGGC
The DNA here is from genome assembly GCA_036521135.1 of Candidatus Dormiibacterota bacterium. Classification (GTDB taxonomy): domain Bacteria; phylum Chloroflexota; class Dormibacteria; order Aeolococcales; family Bog-877; genus Bog-877. The sequence continues at coordinate 8,205 of DATDII010000161.1, forward strand.
GTCGACGAAGGGCTCGGTATTCCGGGAGCGATCGCCCGGCCTGGCGCATGAACCAGACCGGCGTTGCGTCCACCGGGCGCAGTCGGGTCGCCGCCAGCAAGCGCTGCCTGCCGGCGGTCACCGCGGGCGGAAGCGACTGGCGGGGACCATGAGCTGATGAGCATGCCAAAGTCAGGCCGGACCAGGCGCTGGCGCGGCTACCTGCTCCTGCTCCACCCGGGTCCATCGGCGGTCTGCACCACGGTCACGACCCTGGCCGGCTGGAGCGCCTGGCGCCAGGCGCGATCGCAACGGCCCGGCCCCGGCCCCTGGCGATCTGGGCTTGCCTGGGGCAGCGCCGCCATGGCTCTGGCCCAGGCCAGCACCGGCGTCCTCAATGACGCCTTCGACGCGCCCTGGGATCGCCTCTATCAGACCTACAAGCCAATCCCGAGCGGGCTCGTCCCCCGCGGCCACGCCTGGGCGATCGGACTCGCCACCGGGGGGCTCGCCCTTCTCTGCGCCGCTCGGGCCGGCTCGTCGGCGCTTCGGGTGATGGCGATCGGCCTCGCCAGTGGCTGGAGTTACAGCCTGGGATTGAGCCGTTCGCCCCTCTCCTTCGTCCCCTTCGCGGCGGGGCTGGCGACAGTGCCCGTGCTCGGGCCGGCGGCGGTTAGGGCGCGCCTTCCCCAGCAGGGTCAGGTGACGATGCTCGCCGCCGGTCTCGGCTTGGGGCTTCATCTCGCCAATGGCGAGCCCGACATAGAGCGCGACCGGATGGCCGGTCGGAGGAGCCTGCCTGTCCTCCTCGGCGCGTCGGGCTCCCGCCTGGGGAGCGAGCTCCTGCTCGTCGCCGGCGCCATCGCCGTCGTGGTCGGGACCCCGCCCGAGGGGCGCCGCTGGGCCATGGCGGCGGCCACGGTAACCGCCGGCCTGCTGCTCGGCGACCGAGGCCGCCGGGCCGGGCTGAGGTCGGCCGGCAGCCATCCCTTCGTGGTCCCGGCCCTGGCCGGGGGCAGCCTGGCGGCCGGGTGGTTGCTGGGTCAGTCCCGGGCCATCGGCGGGCACACTTCAGGGGAGATTGGTCATCTTTGACCGCAGCCGAGGTCCTGAGCCGGGCGAGGTGAGGGTCCGAAGCGGTGATGCCCACCGGCGACGGGCCGCGATCAGTGCGAGTGTCGGGGTGGGAGCGATCCTCGTCCCGGTCGCGCTCGTCGTCGGCTTGCTCAGCCACACCTGGAGCGTGATCCTCCTCGCGATCCTGGCGACGATCTGGGTCGGCGTGTCCTCGTTTGTCGGTCAGGGACACAACGAGGTCTTCGTCGGTCCCCGAGGGATCCGTCGGGTGGTGCGCGACTGCGAGATGATCGCGTCCTGGCCCTCGCTCGAGGGTCTGGCGGTCGAGGTTCCGGGCGTGAGGATCGTCGTCTTCAACCTCGAGACCAGAGGGATCACCGTGCACCCAACCGGCAGGCACCGCAGCCATCGGACCGACGCGCTCATCCGCCACCCTCCCCAGGGGATGGCATTTCGCCTCGACCGGGAAGCGGCCGACGCCCTCGTCGCGCTGATCGGCGAGCGACGCCCAGATGTTCGAGGCCTGGCCGAGTGGTCCACGGTCAGCCGCCCGACGGCGCCGTAGCCGCGCTGCAGGG
>DATDII010000162.1:0-5646 GCA_036521135.1 Candidatus Dormiibacterota bacterium
ACCACACCGCTTTTCGAGAGCGGCACCTTAAACCACTCGGACACCTCTCCTTGCGTTCGGAATTGTAGGATGGGCTGCCCTCGCGACCGGCCCTGTCAAGGTGCTAGAGAGACCGCGCCGCCGGGCGCCTGGTTAGACGGAGCGCTTGCGCAGGGTCCGAAAGAAAACCTGGAGAAGAAGCCCCGATTCTTCTGCCAGACAGCCGCCGGTCACCTGGGGGTGATGGTTGCCAGCAGCGTTCTCGAGCACGTTGTAGACGCTGTGTACCGCGCCCTTCTTGGGATCGTCAGCGCCGTACACCACTCGATCGACCCGTGCCAGTAGGAGCGCCCCGGCGCACATCGGACAAGGCTCTAAAGTCGAATACACGGTGACCCCGTGGAGCCGCCAGGACCCCAGCCTTCGGGCGGCTTGAGCGATTGCCAGGAGCTCAGCGTGGGCCGTGGCATCCTGGGCCTCTTCCACCTGATTGCCGGCGCTCCCGACGATTGCACCCTGGTGAACCGCTACCGCTCCGACGGGAACCTCGCCACGTTCCCCGGCCGCCTCAGCCAGTTGCAGAGCTCGGGTCATGAAGTCACTGTCGGCTTCGGATGCGGAAAGGGGTTCGGTTGCAGTGATGGCTACTCTCGCTCGGGAAGAACTCGGGCCGCATCTATAATTTGGCCCCTCATGGTGGCTATAGCTCAGTTGGTTAGAGTGCCAGGTTGTGGCCCTGGAGGTCGAGGGTTCAAGTCCCTCTAGCCACCCCACCATGGTGTTGCCGCCGTGCCCCGGGCCGAGCCCCCGTTGCCCGGGGCCTCTTTGGCGCCGTGCTATGCTCCCCGGGACCCGGAGCCCAGCTAGACACCGGTCGAGCCGAGTGGGGCGGGCTCCGCGGCGACTAAAGGAGAAAGACAGCCAACCATGCTTCAAGGTGAAGCCAAAGCCGCGGTGATCGAGGGTCACCGCCAGCATGAGGGCGATACGGGTTCGCCCGAGGTCCAGATCGCCATCTTCAGCGAGCGGATCCGGGAGCTGACCGAGCACCTCAAGGTGCACCCCAAGGACCATCACACGAGGCGGGGTCTGCTCAAGCTGGTGGGCAAGCGGAGGCGCTTGCTCGACTACCTGATGCGGGTGGACATCACCCGCTATCGCACCCTGATCGCCAAGCTGGGGCTGCGCCACTGATTTCGATCGATCACCGGCAAGCTCGCCTGCAACCGAGCGCCGGTTATTTTCACGACCGCGGATTCTCCCCCCGAGAGCAGCGGAGGACTTCAGCCCCTGGCCAAGCGCGCGGTTGGAGACTGGCGATCGGAGCCGAACCCGGGTTCAGCTCTCATCCCCTTTCCCTAACCGCGACGGGCCGGATCGGGCGGGGCCTACCTCGCTTTCCCGAGAGGAGCCGCGGGGAGGATTCCTATGGCTGAGACTGTGGTCGAACGCAATTTTGACGGCACCGAGCTGAGGCTCGAGACCGGCCGGCTGGCCGGCCAGGCCAACGGCGCCGTCCTGGTGACCCAGGGCGACTCGGTGGTGCTGGTGACCGCCACCGCCAGCAAGGCGCCGCGCCCGGGGATCGACTTCTTCCCTCTGACCTGCGACTACGAGGAGAAGATGTACGCGGTGGGTCGGATCCCGGGCGCCTTCATGCGCCGGGAGGCCAGGCCTTCGGAGGCCGCCATCCTGACCTCGAGGATGATCGACCGCCCGATGCGACCCCTGTTTCCCAAGGACTTCCGCAACGATGTCCAGATCGTGGCCACGGTCCTCTCGACCGACCAGGTCCACGATCCCGCCATCCTGGCCCTGATCGGTGCCGGAGCGGCCATCGCCATCAGCGACATTCCCCACGACGGCCCTGTCGCCGCTGTCCGGATGGGCCAGTTCGAGGGCCATCTGGTCGAGAACCCGGCCATGCCCGACCTGGAGCGAAGCCAGCTCGACCTGGTCGTGGCTGGCACCAAGGACTCTCTCAACATGGTCGAGGCGGGGGCGCGCGAGGTCTCCGAGGAGACCCTGGTCGAGGCCCTCTCCCGGGCCCACGAGCGGATCCGGGAGGTGATCGCCCTGATCGAGGAGCTCGTCGCCAAGGTTGGCAAGCCCAACATGGAGTATCCCCACGTCGGCGTCCCTGCCGAGGTCAAGCTGGCGGTCGCCGAGGTGGCCAAGGACCGGATCGACCAGGTCTTCCGCGAGGCCGACAAGGCGCAGCGGGACGGCCAGGTGGATCAGCTCCGGGCCGAGGTGGTCGCCCAGCTCAAGCCTCGTTTCCCTGACCGGGACGCCGACATCTCGGGTGCCTTCGAGTCGGTGCTCAAGTCGGCCGTCCGCCGGGCCGTCCTCGATCAGGGCATCCGCCCCGACGGGCGCCGCACAGACGAGATCCGGCCGATCTGGTGCGAGGTGGGCGTCCTTCCCCGTGCCCACGGCAGCGCCATCTTCACCCGAGGACAGACCCAGGCGCTCTCGATCGTGACCCTGGGGACCATGTCCGACCATCAGAAGCTGGACGGCCTCGGCCTCGAGGACTTCAAGCGCTACATGCACCACTACAACTTCCCCCCCTACTCGGTGGGGGAGGCGCGGCCGCTCCGTTCACCGGGACGCAGGGAGATCGGCCATGGCGCGCTCGCCGAGCGCGCGGTCAAGGTGATGGTGCCTCCCGCTGATGACTTCCCCTACGTGATCCGGATCGTCAGCGAGATCCTCTCCAGCAACGGCAGCACCTCGATGGCCAGCGTCTGCGGCAGCACCCTGGCTCTGATGGACGCGGGTGTGCCGCTGGCGGCCCCGGTCGGGGGGATCGCCATGGGGCTGGTGACCGACGAGGCTGATCCCAGCCGCTACGCGATCCTCTCCGACATCCAGGGCATGGAGGACGCCCTGGGCGACATGGACTTCAAGGTCGCGGGCACGAGGAAGGGAGTGACCGCGCTGCAGATGGACATGAAGGCCAGGGGCCTGACCTCCGATCTCTTCCGCAAGGCGCTGGAGCAGGCCCGTCAGGGCCGCCTCTTCATCCTCGACAAGATGGCGGAGGCGCTGGCCGCGCCCCGCCAGGCGATGTCCACCTACGCGCCCCGGATCACGACCATCCAGATCCATCCCGACAAGATCCGCGACCTGATCGGGCCGGGCGGGAAGACGATCCGGCGGATCCAGGAGGAGACCGGTTGCCAGATCGACATCGAGGATGACGGCAAGGTCTTCCTGGCCACGGTCGACGAGGAGGCCATGCAGCGGGCGGTGGCCATGATTCGCGACCTGACCGAGTCGGTCGAGGTGGGCCGGATCTATAAGGGCAAGGTGGTCCGGATCATGCCCTTTGGCGCCTTCGTCGAGATCCTGCCGCGTCAGGATGGTCTGGTCCACATCTCTCAGCTGGCGGACCAGCGGGTGGGCAAGGTCGAGGACGTCGTCAACATCGGCGACGAGATCATGGTCAAGGTGACCGAGATCGATGACCGCGGGCGGGTCAATCTCTCCCGCAAGCAGGCCATCCTCGAGCTCGCCGGCGGTGCCGCTCCCGGAGGCAACGGCGCTCCCGCGGGCGACCGCGCCCCGGGTGCCTGACCCGGCGCTTGACCTGACGCAGGGGGCGCAGACCCGCCTGGAGGCGATCGCCTCCGAGGTCCGGGCCTGCGTCCGCTGCCCGCTCCACCTGACCAGGACCAACGGAGTGCCCGGGAGCGGGCCCGCCACCGCCCGGATCATGGCGGTCGGTGAGGCGCCGGGCGAGAACGAGGACCGTCAGGGGCGGCCCTTCGTGGGGGCGGCGGGCAAGCTGCTGACCCAGCTTCTCGAGGAGATTGGGCTGAGCCGGGAGGACATCTTCATCACCAACGTGCTCAAGTCGCGTCCCCCCGGCAACCGGGATCCGCTGCCCGACGAGGTGCTCGCCTGCGCGCCCTACCTCGACGCCCAGATCGAGGTCATCCGGCCGGAGGTGATCCTGGTCCTGGGCCGGCACGCGCTCCAGCGGCTCCTGCCCCAGGCACCGGGGATCTCCCGCGCCCACGGCACCCTGATCCCCTGGGGCGGACGGACCTACATGCCCTGCTACCACCCGGCGGCAGCCCTCTACAACGGCAGCCTCCTGGCGGTGCTTCGCCAGGACTTCCAGCGGCTCCAGGCCCACCTGGCCGAGCGCCCGGCCTCGGCTCCGCCGCCCGTGGTGCCGCCCGCCGGGGAGCAGCTTGGCCTCTTCTAGCCAGCGCCAATCGCGGGCGGCGGGCGACCTGCTCGGTCCGCCTGCCGCGGGCAGCCTGCGCTTCATCCCGCTCGGGGGACTCGGGGAGGTGGGCAAGAACCTGGCCCTGCTCGAAGCGGGCCCCGACGTGGTGGTGATCGACGCCGGGCTCGCCTTCCCGGAGCGGGAGACGCCCGGGGTGGACATCGTCCTTCCCGACATCTCCTTCCTGATGACGAGGAAAGACCGGGTTCGAGCGGTGCTGCTGACCCACGGCCACGAGGACCACATCGGCGCCCTGCCCTTCTATCTCCGAGCGTTGCCGGTTCCGGTGTACGGGACGCGGATGACGATCGGGCTCCTTCGCAACAAGCTGGAGCGGCGCGGACTCCCCGGCCCCGCCATGCTCCACGAGACCGCCTTGGGGGCTCCCTTCGCGCTCGGGGGCCTCACTGTCGAGCTCTTCCATATGACCCACAGCGTGCCCGGCAGTTGCGGCATCGCCCTCCAGACTCCAGCCGGTCTGGTGGTGCACACCGGGGACTTCAAGCTGGATCAGAGCCCGGTTGACGGGGCGGTGCCGGACCTGGGCCGACTGGCGGAGCTGGGCGCCCAGGGCGTCAAGCTCCTCCTCAGCGACAGCACCAACGCCGCCGTCCCCGGGCTGACCCCGTCCGAGCTGACGGTGCGGCCGGCCCTGCGCCGGGTGCTGGAGGAGGCCCCGGGGCGGGTCCTGGTCGTCACCTTCGCCAGCAATCTGGCGCGGATGCGCCAGACCTTGGAGTTGGCAAAGGTGGCCGGCCGGCGCTGCTGCCTGGTCGGTCGCAGCATGCTCCGCAACACCGACACCGCCCGGGCGCTCGGCTATCTCAAAACCGAACCCGGGCTCCTGGCCGCGCCCAAAGAGCTGGAGGGCATTCCCCCGCGCCAGCTCTGCCTGCTGGCGACCGGCTCCCAGGGAGAACCCCTGGCCGCGCTCAGCCGGATCGCGGCCGGGACCCATCCCTTCATCCGGCTCCGCGACGACGACACCGTGGTCCTGGCCGCCAACCCCATCCCTGGCAACGAGGCCGTCATCGGAGGGATCGTCAACCGGCTGGTGGCAAGAGGGGTCCGCGTCCTGGCCGGGAGCCCGGCCGGCGTTCACGCCAGCGGCCATGCGGCGAGCGAGGAGCTGCGCTTCGTGCTCGAGGTGGTCCGGCCCCGGTACTTCATCCCGGTCCACGGGGAGCCGCGCCACCTGGCAGCGCACGCTGCGCTGGGCCGGGAGGTGGGCCTGGCCCAGGCCTCGATCGCCGTACTCGAGAACGGCGCGGTCGCTGAGATCTCGGACCGGGGTCTCGAGGTGAGGGGGAGCGTCAGCGTGGGAGCCCTGCCGGTCGACGCCGACGGCCAGAGGTCGTCGGACGGCCCGGCGCCGGGCGGGATGGCGACCGCACCGCTGGTGACGGTGTCGGTAACCCTGGATC
>DATDII010000163.1:0-2845 GCA_036521135.1 Candidatus Dormiibacterota bacterium
GGAGCTACGAGGACGTGGTCGCCGCCAATGCCAACGTGCCCATCTGGCAGGGTGGCCTGCTGATCCCCTGGGGCCAGATGATCCCCTTCAAGCTGGTCGCCCTGATCACCTTCACCGGGGTGGCCATCGTCGCGGTCACCGTCTACCTGCGCCACGTCAACAAGGGCGAGATGCGCTGGGGGGATGCCGGGCGGGGGCAGGCGGCGGCGCTGATCACGGTGGCGGTGGCGATCAGCCTCATGATGGCCCTGATGGGCTACATCCGCGAGCACAGCCGGGCGCCCTACCTGATCACCAACAAGGTGCTGATCAACCAGCAGCAGAACTTCCACGCCCCTTCCTCGAGCGGGCCCGCCATGAACGGTCCAGCCGGGGTGGGCGTGATCATGCCCTGGGACGAAGCGCCATGAGGCTCGTGCTCCGGCCGCTCAAGGCCGCCCCGAGCGAGTACGCCGCCGTGACCGAGGAGCCGATCCCCAACTCCCTGACCAGCTACTTCGAGGTGCGCAGCTTCGCCTTCGCCAACCGGCCCACGGTCGACGACCTGCCCGTCTCGATCCGACTCGTCACCGTTGGCAAGGAGATCAAGAGCCGCCTGACTTTGATGTCGGACCTGATCCGGCGCCTCGAGGCGCTCGAGTGGGAGGTCAGGCTGGTCGAGGACGAGGTGGTGATCAGCAACGACCTCTCCGTGGAGGAGGGGTGGCGGAAGCTGCGCCAGCAGGGGGTATCGGACCAGCTCCTGCCGATGCTGCAGCCGGGGAGCGACCTGCCCCCCCGGGCGCTGGCGGCGCGTCGCTCAAGAGTGCGCCAGGACCCGCCGCCCGCCCCCTGACCGCTCCGGCTACTTGAAGTCCTTGATCGCTGCCGCTCCCTGAGTCGAGAAGGGGGCGCCCACCAACCAGTCGCCGGCGTTGCCCTCCTCGACCATCTGCAGGTGCACGGTCCGGGGCGGGGCCCCTTTGTCGCTGACCTCGATCGCCACCTCGACGTCGTCCGAGGAGATCACCCGCACCGACCTGACCCGGAACTTGGCGGTGCTGGCGTTGACCCCGTTGAAGAAGGCGTCGTAGTCGGTCCGGCGCTCGGCGTTCTGGCTCAGCAGGGTGTAGGCGTAGGCAACCGAGTGGGCATGGACGTCGGTAAGCCAGTTGCGGAGGGCGGACTTGGCTCCCGAGGCCGGCCCGACACAGCCTGCCAGCAGTACTCCTCCGGCGAGCAGCGTCGGCAGCGCCCGGGTGGCCCACCGCGCCGGCCGCCGGCTATCCCTTGACAATCACCGTGCCCTGCATGCCCGGGTGCAACGTGCAGTAGTAGTCGTAGGTGCCAGGGGCGAGGAACTGCACCGCCCAGCGGTAGCCCGCCCCCTTGGTCGGCGAGTTGATCAGCTCCTGGTCGATCCACCAGACGTTGTGCTGATCGTACTGGTCCGTCCAAACCCACTCCACCACCGCCCCGACCGGCACCGTCAGGCTGTCGGGCACAAACGAGCCGACCGTGTCCACGTTGTGGTAAATGATCACCCGGTACTGGGGACTCTGAGGAGGGCTGACCAGCTGCTTGATCTTGAGTTTGGAGTTGGGCTGGGTGACCTGGTTCCCTGGCTGGGCCTGGATATGGGCCCCGCCGGGCGTTCCCGCTTGGCCGAAGAAGCTGCAGCCGGCCAGGAGAAAGCTGAGCACCAGGGTGGTCACCAAGGCGCCGGCCCCGCGACGGGACCGTCGCGCAGCCGAACCGTGGAACCGGGCCGCCAGCATGGTTTCAGGATAGCCGCCCCGAGCTACGGGAGGCGGCTCGTTTGAGTGGGTCGGGGACCGCCTCCGGGGCCGGTGCCGCCCGGCGCACCCCGAAGCAGCGGGCGGAGGCGACGGTGGCCGCCCTGGCGGAGAACTACCCAGCCGCCTGCGCGCTGGTCCACTCCAATCCGCTCGAGCTGCTGGTGGCGACCATCCTCTCGGCCCAGACGACCGACCAGAAGGTGAACCAGGTCACCCCGGCCCTGTTCGCCCGCTACCGGGACGCCGCCGGCTACGCCGCCGCCGACCCCGCCGAGCTGGAGCAGTTGATCCACGCGACCGGGTTCTTCCGGGCCAAGTCCCGCTCGCTGATCGGGATGGGCCAGGCCCTCTGCGAGCACTTCGACGGCCAGGTGCCCAACACCATGGAGGGCCTGGTCCGGCTGCCCGGGGTGGGCCGCAAGACGGCCAACGTCATCCTCGGAGTCGCCTTCGATGTCCCTGGGTTCCCGGTCGACACCCATGTGACCAGGCTCACCAACCGGCTCGGACTGGTCCGGGTCTCGGACCCGGTCAAGATCGAGCGCGAGGTCTGTCGCATGGTCCCGCCGAAGGAATGGACCGGGCTCAGCCTGCGCCTGATCCTGCATGGCCGCCAGGTCTGCCTCGCCCGCCGACCCCGCTGCGAGGTGTGCATTCTCGAGGCCTGGTGTCCCGCCTCGCTGCTCCGGCCCGGGCGCAAGCCGGCCGGGGCGGCTAGCGGTCGTGGAACTCCGGCTCGCGGTGCTCGCGGAGCGCGGCCCAGCCCTCGCGGGCGTCCTCGCTAGCCAACGACTCGGCCTGGGCCCTGGTCTCGAACTCGAGCACGGCGCTGAGCCCCGCCCCCGCCTCGGCCATAGCCAGGGTCTGCTTCAGGTTGCGCAGGACCGTAGCCGGGAGCTTGGCCAGGGCGGTGGCCCAGCTCAGGGCAGCCGCCTCCAGTTCCTCGCCTTCTACCACCCGGTTGGCCAGACCGAGGGCGAGGGCACGGCCGGCGTCGACGGGCTCGCCGAGTAGGAGCAGCTCCCTTGCCGCGCCGGGACCTATCAGCCGGGTGAGCATCCAGGTGG